>NZ_JBQSWC010000041.1:0-32374 GCF_052376775.1 Halomonas sp. AOP43-A1-21
ACGTGGTAAAGCTGATCGAGCTCAGTCAACAATATATCCAGACTGCGGCCATCTATGCACCAGCTATCCAGGCTGAACGCAACATGCCCTCCCCCCTGATCCAGCACCATACGAATTTCAAATTGCGGCCATGTTGCAATGTCGGCGCGCCGGTGAGACAGCTCGTGACGCATGGACTCCAGCTCGGATTCCCGCCGATGTGTCGGCATATCTGAGACATTGACGCAGGCAATGTCGTAGGCAGGCACCGACTCGAGAACTTGCTGCATCCCGTCAGGCAAGGCAATCACACGAAGCATGTCATGGCGTTGGAGCAACGTGTCCCAGGCTTGGCGGAATCGAACGGGATCCAACTGCTCGACACGGTACTCCAAGTAGATATGCATGGCTGCATCAGCAAGCGCTTCCTGTCGCCCTATCCAGTATGCCTGCTGCATATCCGTCATCGGGAAGGGCTCGTAGCGAGCGGAAGACACGGGCGTCATAAGCGCATCAGGTGCAACTTGCCGGCTTTCGTGGCTTTTCTTTTGGGATTTCTGTATCCGTGACAGAAGATCTTTGTTACCTGCAATGCCTCGCTTACTCATCAGTCGTCTCGCCCATCAGCCGTTCACATACAATTTCATTTAATTTGCGAGGAGTTCTGGACCCCATGAATTCAGACATGCTGATTGAAACACCCAGATCGCGTTTAACTGCTTCCTGGATCTGGATCGCGGTCAGTGATGTGCCGCCGTAAGAAAAAAAATCATCATCCGGAACTGCGCTGGGCAACCCAAGATACGTTTCCCAATACGAAACGAACAATGCCAGCAGTTGAGCCGAATCATCTTCGTTCAACTCTAGCACCTCTTCTTGCTCGTCAAGACCATTCGGTGCTGCCTGCGACAGTCCTGTTGCCGCAGTGACGGCCCCTCCAGCGCGTTCGGGCGTTGGTCCAATTGCTCCAGGCGCCCTGTTCTCGCCCTGCGTCTGTTTGGCATTGCTGGGACGATTGATCCATAAAGAATGTTTGCGAAACGGATAGCCCGGCAATACCACCTTGCTGACAGACTCGGGAAACAACGCTGTAGCCTCGGGCACCAATCCATTACCATATGCACTTGCGAGCGCCTCCAGGAAGTCCAAGTGTTCGGAGCGAGCCTGGCTGCACGATGGAATCGCCAGCAACTGCGACTTACGAACCAACCCACTCACCAGCGAGTGCGGGGAAATTTCAATTGCCATTGTCAGATGGTGAGCTGCTGTCGCCGCGGCAAGAGCCTCTGAGAACAAGGTTGGCGAAAGCAAATGCCTGGCCCAGTATGCAATATCGGTCGCATCCTCCAGACGCTGGCCGCTTAATGTGCTATATACAGGTATGGTCAATTTCTCGCCACGTAAACGGGGCGCACGCTGTACAAGGTAATCAGCTGCCTTCCGAACCATGGGTGAATGAAAGGCATGTGTCACATTCAACGGATACGTGCCTACACCCGCCTCCTGGCAACGCTGCATGAACGCGTCCAGCGCAGCCTGTGCACCCGCCACAACCTGCACATCCGTCGCATTGTGGGCAGCAACTACTAGCCCTTGCTCCAGCGAAGGCATACTGTCGAGTTCGCTGAACACAACAAGCATACTTCCCTGTTCACCGTCTATTGACTCGAATGCTAGACCCCGCAAGCGAACCAGTTGCAGTGCGCTATCCAGCGTCAAACCACCAGCCACACACACGGCCGCGATCTCACCAATACTGTGACCGAGCACACACTCTGGCATCAGCCCCACGGCACGCCAAAGTTGTGCCAATGCATATTGATAAATAAACAAGGCTGGCTGCAAAACGGCCGGACGATGCAAAGACCAATCGTTGTCATGCAACGGCCATATCAAACAGGCCTGTTCATCACCAAGCAACATCCGGCATTCGTCGACAGCGTCACGAAACGGTGCATAACGCCGATACAATTGCCGACCCATCTCCGGAGACAGCATCTCGCCCTGCCCACCAAAAACCCAGCCTACTCGGGTTTCATCCGCTGATCTGCTTACTGTCAGTGCATTCAAATCTGGCGTCTCACCAGCTCTGAGGACCAAGGCCGTTCGATATCGCAAATGCTCCCGGGTGATTAGAGAAGTCAACGATATGTTTGCATCGCCATGCGCCTGCCGATAAGGCAACCAACTCTCTATCAATGGTTTTATCTGTTCCGGTGAAGCAGCCGACGCGAACAAAATCTCTGGGTCTATGCCCTGCTTTTGCTGCGGCATTGATGCAGCGGCTGAAAGATGTTCCTCGACCACTAAATGTACATTCGTACCGCCGAACCCGAATGAACTGATACCTGCACGATGAGGGGAGTTCCCTTCCCGAGGCCAGGGCAGTTGTGCTGTATTGATTTCGAATGCGCGATTGTCCAGCTCTATGTATGGATTGAGCGAACGGAAATTGGCCATGGGAGGAATGGTATGATGGCGAATTGCCAATATAACCTTGACCAAACCAGCCAGCCCTGCGCACGCATTCAAATGACCGATATTTGCTTTAACTGATCCAAGCCGGCAAGGATGTTTTCGATCACGCACCTCTCCCCAGGCCAGTTTAAGGGCAGATAATTCGACGGGATCACCCAACCGGGTGCCCGTGCCATGCAATTCCAGATAGTCGATATCGTCAGGCTTGAGCTCCGCCTGAGCCAGCGCCATACGAATTGCCCTAGCTTGCCCTTCGACTCCGGGCGCCATGAAATCCTGTTTGCTCAGACCATCGTTGTTGATACCCACTCCAGCAATCACAGCATGAATCTGATCGCCGGCTTCAATAGCATCTTCATAACGCTTCAAAACCAGCGAAACGACACCGCTGCCATCAAGGGTTCCACTGGCGTCTGCATCCAGCGGCCTGCAGTATCCGTCAGAGGACAGAATATTATTTTCCTGATATAGATATCCGCGCCCCTGGTTCAGGATCAGGCCACTTACGCTGACCAGCGCCATATCACAATAATGCGTCAGCAGGTTCTGGCATGCGACGGCAACGGCAGACAAGCCCGTAGAACATGCTGTTTGTATATTAAGCGCAGGCCCGGTAAAGCCGATTTTGTATGCCAGCCAATTACCTACGAAGTCGCATCCGTTGGCAGTTTCTACCTCCAACTGTTGTGACAGCGTGGTGGACTGCGTATCTTGCATAATATGTGGGATCACGTTCTCATGATAATAGTGAGGCGGATTTTTCCCTGCAAACACACCCACCGAGCACCGATCGGCAATCTGCCGCGGCGCATAACCGGCATGTTCAAATGCACGCCAGGATGACTCCAGCATCAATCGGTTCTGGGGGTCCATATACCGGGCCTGCCTTTCATTGAAGCCGAAAAATTTATAATCGAAGGCGTCAATATCTGCGAACGGCATGCCTTTGGCAACGTAGTTCTTATCATCTATCAGTTGCGGGTTTTCTCCAGCCTCAAGCAAGGCGTCCCGTGAATAATCCACTGTTGCCGATTTTCCGGAAATGATCAGCTCCCACAGTTGGTCCAGATTCTCACATCCAGGAAACCGCCCATCTATTCCTACAATGGCAAGAGCGTCCTCGCGGTTCAAATGTTCCATCTTATCCCCTGGTTCATTGCAACTATTTGACTGAGATTCGGGCCCCGATCTTGCTCCTCATCTTGCGAGCGATTCTTGCTGAGAGCGCTTATCACCTAAATGTTAATACTAACAATAGATCAAATACGACTCATTCTCAAATATGTTTATAAAAATAATACTCCCTCTGTCAGCCTAGACATTATGAATTAACCTACCCTCATCAACGTCGTGGGTTGCGTTGATTATGAGGCAACACCATAGAGCCACTAACTATTGAGAGAGGCAGGTCATGAAACAGTCTAGTCTAACTCAGCCTTCCATTGTTCAGTCCGCCACTGCTGACCGGCTCAACACCGCCAGCAACATCCATGCCGCCTACACTGGTCTAGATGTATACCAGGAGAGTATATCTGTAGCCATCGCCGAACCAGGCCGTCAGGATCCAGAGTTCCGCGGTGAGATTTCCAACAAGCCCAAGTCCATAGATAAGTTGCTCTGTCAGTTGAGCCAACGCTTCGAGGAGCAGCCATTACTGTTCAGTTACGAGGCCGACCCTTGTGGCTATGGTATCTATCGCCAAATACGAGACAGTGGCCATGACGCTGAGGTCGTCCCCCATCTTTGATCCCCCAGCGAGCAGGAGATCGCGTCAAGACAGACCGGCGCGATGCGAAAATGTTGGCACGCCTGTCTCGCTCTGGCGAACTTACCCCAGTATGGGTCCCCCCATGAGCAAGAGGTGATTCGAGACCTAACGCGGGCTCGTGAAGACATAAAGGCCATCGAACTCAAGGCTCGACAACGCTTAGGCGCTTTTTTGCTACGGCATGGCAAGATCTACGGCGGCAAGGGCAAATGGGGCCTGCTCATTTTCGTTGGTTAGAGACGATCCGTTTTAATACGCACATTCAGCAAATCGTGTTTGCCGAGTACATCGATACCGTGAAGGACGCTCAGCGCCGTGTAGCCAGTCTTGAGAAGCAAATGGAGGAAGCTAACAAACTGGTCTCTGGCTCTTGTGGTGAAGGCGCTGATGGCGATGCGCGGCGTAAGCCTGATCACGGCAATGACAGTCCTCGCCGAACTCGGTGATATCAGTCGTTTCGACTCGCCTCGTCAGTTGATGGCCTATTTTGGTCTCATGCCCAGCGAGCAGGCAGTCGACCATCACCAAGACCGGCAACGGGCATGTAAGACGCGTGCTGGTAGAGGCTGCTTAGAGCTATCGCTTCCCAGCACGTAAGACGCGAACGATTCAGCGGCGGGCGGAGATAACCTCGCCAGCGGTTCAAGCCATCGCTTGGGAGGCCCAGAAACGCCTGTGCGGTCGTTACCGCCGACTACAGGCAAGGTGAAGCAACAGGTCGTCACGGCAGTAGCATGAGAGCTGGTTGGCTTCTTGTGGGCGATTGTTTGCGAAGCGATGAGCAAGCCACATGGAAGCCGGGCAACTGTATGACAAGTGTGCTCCAGTGCCTATGTATCAGGGAGCGTCGGGCCGGTGGGAGAACTCAGAGCAACTATGAGACCCCTACCTTCCGGAGTGGGGTGACCCTCACGCCTAGACCAGGGTGGCTCCGCGACGAAGTGATGACAGGTCGGTACCCAACCCACGAATACCAGAAAGATCCACCGTCGCTGATAGCCCTTTGCTTCCTGACCCATAGGCATTGATGACAACTGAATGAATTAGAGAGAACCGAACACTTGATAGGTCAATCCATACCAGTTGTCCGGTTGGCGATATCGCCTAAATCTAATCCAGAAGGAGCGGCATGGAGTCCTTGTGCCACGTTATTCTGCAGAGCGTAAATCAGCCGTCCTGAAGAAGTTGTTACCACCCCATAATCACAGGGCGGCATCGGTAGCGACAGAGGAAGGCATCTCTGACGCGACGCTGTATAAACAGTGTCGAGTAAAAGGAGTGCCTGTGCCGGGTTACACCCAAGGCGACAGCGAATGGTCGCCCGACGCCAAGCTAGCCGTGGTCATCGAAACCGCCACCCTGTCAGAAACAGAGTTTGGTGCTTACTGCCGCGAAAAAGGCCTTTATCCCGAGCAAATCTAGCAGTGGAAAGCGGCTTGTCTCGAAGGCGCTGGCCAACAAGAAGACCCGAACGGCGGCGAGGTGCCAAACGAAAATGCCTTGAGTACCGCAAAGCAGTTTATGAAAGCGCTAAGTGCCGGCATCCAGAGCGCTGGTCGGGCAACACCCGAAACTGGGAGGCACCTGGTTCAGTATCGCTCAACCCTAGCAAGCTGCAGGAAGTTGAGCGTAATAAACAGACTGCTTAGAGGCAGCCATTTGGACAACTGGGTTGAAAATCACCGATACGATGTTCACAAGTATAGTAGACTGAGTGTCCCAGCAATTTCCACGCCGACTCAGGCTCTGTTTTATCTGGCATTTCCAGAGCGCCTGACGGAACCTGCGGCTCGTATAATGGCTGCCCTGGTCGCTTGGAACATAATGCCTTTGGGTCGCCCTCGACTTTCATAGGCCATTTTTAATGCACTGCTAGTGAGCTCGCTATCCGGCGACAACGACATCGCCCAGCCAATCGGTTTTCTAGTAAATAAGTCAATGACAACGGCTAGATAAGCCCAGCGATTGCCGACCCAGAGATACATGACATCGCCACACCAAACGCGATTGGGCGCCACAACGTTAAACTGACGCTCTAAGTGGTTCGGTACGTCAACATGTTCATCACCTGTTTGCTTGTAGGTGTGCCCAGGCACTTGGCAGCTAACCAGGCCAAGCTTTTCCATCAAGCGGCCAGCGCGATAGCGACTTAACGGCACATCCTGCCTTGTCGCCATCTCTGCAATGCTGCGAGCACCTGCAGAGCCTTCACTCTCGCGAAAGAGCTCTCTGACCTTGGCTATTTCCTTGGCCTTCGTGGCACACGCAGGCCTTTTTGAACGTTGTACCCAGTATTTAAAGCTACTGCGATGCACGCCAGACACGTCACACAGTTTTTTTCACTGGGTAGCTCGTCTTGAGTTTCTCGATCAGCGAGAAGTGTTCAAGGAGTCCGACATCAAGAGAGCGGTGCCTCATTAACTATTTCCAGCGTCCAGGCTGGCTATCTCTGTTTCCAAACGATAGATGCCCACCGTGAATGTATGGCCTTCCACTTCCAATCTTTCGTTGAGCGGGCTATCGACCAGGTTCGGCTCATCTTGCATCACGGCTACTCCTTAGACCTTCGTTTTCTGGATGGCGGCTCGAACGTAACGACGCTCGCCGATAATGTTCGAGCGCTTGTGTGACGCCTTCATCTCTCGGACTAGAGACGCTGACGCAAACATACGCGCTTCCACATCAATGACGCGCTTGCCTCGCTTCTTCTCGACAAACTCAACGTGTGAAAGCAGCCCTTCTGCCTCGATCCTTTGTATATGCTCACGGAACTTACGGCGCGCATGATACGGGCTCTTGTAATTCAGAAGCCCTGTCGTCTCCTGTAAAGACGACAATTTGAGCGAGTAAGGTGTCTGCTCAGAAATATTACGGCCATTGAGCAACAACAACTTGATGATGGCATGACCGACGTGCGTTTTAACTTGAGCAACACGAAACACGTTGTACTGCTGATACAGGCCCGCATGAATGCCCAGGCTGATAATTGGGTGAAACCTTGCCGTCCAGAAACCGTTTCGATCATGGGCATCAAACCCATTCTGCTCAAATGACACAAGCTCAGGAAGAATCGCCCCTCGCGCATTGATCCCCCCTTTTGAGGTCGACCGAACAGACAGATTGCACTTGTTCAATACTTCCAAAGAGCGCATCAGGGCTGGGTAGCTACGCCCCCTCCCCCAATGCTTGAGCTGTTGGATTAGTTGGTTAATCGTGAAATACACCCCATAACTCGGCAATGCGGCATGGCCTTTCGCCGGTTTATGGGATATGTCCGCCGGTTGAAGGATATCGCCGTTATCCATTGCTAGCTTGACCAGCGCCAGCTCCACAAGCTCATCGGTATTATCGGGGTAGCAAAAGATGGTCTGCTGAACGCCGTTGGCTTCTGTCCGGATTTGTGCCGGTGTCATCTCAAGGGTGTAATGCTCGCCGCTGTCTTCAAACGAATAGTTGACGATCCCCATTTCCTTCGCGTCAGGGCTGTTATTGATCCCCTGGATATCGCTGCAGTTGTAACGGGGTATTCGCTCCCAAAACTGCATCAGGTTGGACACATTGGCGCGTTCTTCCGGCGTGTTTGTCAGCGTCGACTGGAAATCACGAAGGGACTGCCCTTCAGGCGTCAGTGCTGCGTCAGGCAGAACATCCGGCTCGGCCAGTTTGAGTGTCGGTACATTGGCAACGTCTTCAGCCTGCCCACTTTCCGGCATGATCGAATCAAGATCGAGCGACAGGTTCGTCGGCGGTGCGTCCGATTGATCGGCTTTACTTGTTTTTGATTTGCGCAGGTCGCTAGTGACCTTCTCCCAGTCCGTGCGAGGATGCTGTGCCATGTCCATTCTCTGATTCGGTGAGTACGGCTTTATGGAACTGAGTGTAGCGAAGCGAAGCTGCTCCTTCTATGTACGCTCTGTACACATTCAGCACTTTTTTGTCGCACCCTGCTTCTAAGTACGCTCTGTACAAGTTTTTAACGTGAGAACACCTGTATATTCTATGTACGCTCTGTACACATTCTACAGCGTGAAGCGTCTCGCGGGGACATAGCTTCTTTCTGATTGGAGTCTCCAGAGCAAACCATCGGGTTCTATGTACGATCTGTACATGTTTCTATGTACGACCTGTAAATCTTCTGAGTTATCCACAGATTTTGGGGGTAACTCAGTGAAAAAAGCTGCCGTCCTATGTACGTTCTGGACGGGTTTGAGGTATTTCAGGGCTTTGTATGTACGCTCTGTACACGTTTCTATGTACGCAGTGAACAGGTTTCTATGTACGTTCTGTACAGGTTACTCAGGGCAGTAAGACCAGACACCGCTTTCTATGTACGGAGTGGACAGGTTTCTATGTACAACTCGAACAGGTTTCTATGTATGGAGTGAACAGGTTTCTATGTACAGAGTGGACAGCTTTGATCACTAACCAACTGTCAGAAATAGATATTTTTGAGCCTCCTTCTTTCCTTTTATCCTT
This sequence comes from Halomonas sp. AOP43-A1-21, assembly GCF_052376775.1. NCBI lineage: Bacteria > Pseudomonadati > Pseudomonadota > Gammaproteobacteria > Oceanospirillales > Halomonadaceae > Halomonas > Halomonas sp. AOP43-A1-21. Next base: position 8,702 of record NZ_JBQSWC010000041.1, read on the forward strand.
TTTCCCTTTCCATATATCTTTTAGTGATTGCAGCCCAACCCTGAAGAAGCAATGTCCTCTACGCGGCTATCACTCAAACCACTAACAGCAGCAAGCGCGTCAAGCGATGCCCAAGGCCAACCTTCGACAATCGCTGCTGCCCTGCTCTCGCCGACATGGGGCAAATCGTTTAATTCATCCGCTGGCGCTGAATTGATATCAATACAGGCATTTGTTTCGGAAGATGCCACCACTGTAGCGTTATCAAGTAAGCGCAAAGACGCGCCTTTCAAAGCAATCCATACAGGCACATGATCAGAAATCACATCGCGGGCAAATCCGTGATTGATCCCCCAGCGCTCAGGAAATCGCAGAATGCCTTGGCCGATTACTGACAAAGACGTGCCTTCCTACAAGAATATGTAATCGTAATGATTGGGATACCGGCCCTCTGTCGTGCTAATCGTTGTACCTCTGTACCTCTGTACCTCTGTACCTCTGTACCTCTGTACCTCTGTACCTCTGTACCTCTGCCATCCTCGTATGCCGCTTCAACACCCAAAAGTTCAAGCGTGTCAAAAACAAAGTGCTCGCTGTCGAGATTGAAGTCTCCTGTCAGTATGCGAGGCACACCAGGATAGGCTTCTTCACCTAACCACTGCCAGTAATCAGCCAACCCCTTAATCTCAGGCAATCGGTCACGCACACTATCCACGTACAGAATATGCACGTTGGCAATGGCGAATGTTTCGCTAGTATCTCGGTCGGTAAACAGCGCTTAATACAGCTCTCGTGCAAAAACATCCGCACCGTCGAAAAAAACAGCATCCCCACCCGATACAGACACCTCTGATTCTCGCCAAAAGAACGTATACGCTTCTTTATAGCTACTCCGCCCGATCAGATGACTCATCACATGTACCCAAGATTCACCTGATGCCTGCTTCAACGATAGATGCAAATTTTCAGCGCCTTCTTCGCTCATGACCTCTTGCACAGCAAGTAAATTAAAACTGCTGCCTACCTCACCCAAAATCGCGAAGTCCCTGTCGTTATTTCAGCCCAAGTGCTTAATGTTCCAGATTGCGATGGCAACGTCAGTCTGGACAGGCAATGATGAAATAATCAAAGCACCAAGAGCGGACAAACTCAAAACCTTGTTTGATACTATCATCAAAGCCTCATTTACTCTCCGGTAGCCTATCAATGCCCAGTGCCCAACAGTAAGGCTCGAAGCTGTTTTCCACGCTGTTACAAAGCAAGTCAACGAAAAGATCGTAGTTGCCGGCGCAATGCGCAGTGTCCAACGCTTCGTAGTAAGCCAACCGCTGCTCTACCTCGATCAGGGCGGCAGGGAACCCGGCTTTCATCAGCTCGAAATTCATCAAAAGCCGCGATGTCCGCCCATTCCCATCAATAAAAGGGTGAACCTTGACGAACTCACCATGCACACGGAACGGCTCGTTCAATGGGGTGCAAAGCGCCAGCCTCTTGATGATACCAATGAAGAAAATCGCTCATCGCCTGGGGAACCTTGTAGGCTTCAGGCGGCCGGTGCTCAGCACCTGTTACCATGACATTAACCTGGCGATACACGCCGGCGTTCTGATCGTCGACGTTTTTGAGTACCAGCTGGTGCAGCGACTTGATCAACCATTCGGATAGAGGCTCACGCTGCTTAACCCAGTCTTCAACCATCCAAATCGCTTCTCGGTGGTTAATGACCTCAAAATGCTCACGCAAGGTTTTTCCACCTACTGTGATGCCTTCAAGGGCAACCTTGGTTTCCTTGAGCGTGAGCGTATTCCCTTCGATGGCGTTGCTATGGTAAGTCCATTGCAAAACCAGCGATTCATGTAGGTTGTGGACAACAGCATGAGGCAGTGGTTGATGCTGATCTAGCTGCTCTTTAAGCCGATCAAGACGTAAGAACCTGTCAGACATCCGCCCTCTCCTGGACAGTCAACCTCAAAATACTCGATGGGCTTTTCTTTAAATGAGGTTTTGATGCAATGAGTAAAAGCACTTTCACGCCTGATCGCCGTCGATCAACTTATCAATTTGTTCACGCAGAATATCCTTGATGGTCATACCATTCTGAGCCGCGTATATCTTCAACCGCTGGTGTTCTTCATACGTCAAATCAATGTTGACCCGCTTTTTGGCCGGTCTGTCTGCCAGGCTCGCTAACGTCGCTTCTTTTCGCTTGTCTGCTTTCGCGCTTGGGCGTCCAGCACTAAGTACACTTTTGGTCATCTCAAAAACCTCAAAAAATCATAACTTCAAATCATTATTTCCGCATTAACGTAAAAGCTCAATAGATTAAAAATAGAAAACCTCAAATGAGCTTTTCCTTCAGCTCGTTCATCAATGCGTTGATTTCAGTAGATGCAGGGCCGTCAGGGTCTTGGTCAAAGACCGTTGTACCTGTTGCGGCAGTCGTGGGATAGATAACCCGCTGAGTAACCCGACTCTCAAGTACCGGCAACTCATATTCGTTAAGTGCATTGGTGACTTCCGAGCCTATCCGCGTCCCCTTGATCGCCCTGGAGACAACAAACGCCGCTTGCATCTTGCCGTCAGTGATCTCAATACGCTGCTTCACCAACTCGACAAGATCAGCCGTCGCCCAAATATCGTACGGGCTTGGTTGTGCCGGAATCAGCACAAAATCCGCTGCCTTAATGGCGGACGCTGCCAGATCGGCTGCCTGTGGTGCACCATCAATCACCACAAATTCTTTGCGGGCCAGGTTTTTCAGATCACGCCCTATCGTTGGACGGTCAATGCCGACCACCGGCACCGGCTGATCCTCACGAACCGCTGCCCAATCACGAGCACTGCCTTGGGGGTCTGAATCGACCAACAGTACATCATGTCCTGCCAGCATCAGCGCCGTGGCCAGGTGTGTTGCAATCGTCGTCTTACCCGAACCGCCTTTCTGATTTAGAACCGCAATAACGTGCATTGTATCTCCACCATCGTATAAGAACCTTATCTGAGCTTATGAAGAAATGGGTATTTTATCAAATGGTTATAAACTCAAATAAAAAAATGAGGTTATGAGTCATTACGTTTTAAGGAAGGGGGCTTTGGAGGTATGGGGAGTTAGTGTATATACACTAGCTCAACACGCATGGGAGGTGACCGATCAGCTTGCTATCGCTAGTATATATGCCAATGCTATAGGGAGTAGCAAGAATAACATGCTGACAGGGAGGTTTATGAACCAGGTGATTTATGCCGCAGCAGTATATCGGGCAGGCTATCCGAACATTACAAGAGGCATTGTGCTGGTGTGCGACAACCAAGTCGTCGGCTGGAGGGAGACACTTCGTAACCCTCTTGATGTCAAGCTAGGCTCCCTTGCCGTTGATGAGTGTGGCCGAGTGTGGGAAGCCGTCGATTATGATGGATACCAGGGGCTTTGACATGGGACATGCGAGCATGAAGCCAGCGCTTAAATGAGATAATGCGCAATTCCATCCGGTGATTTCCGTGAAGCCAATGAAGTTGAGCACACATAATCAGCCTTGAAAAATACGCGCTGGTGGGCTTTTATGCAGATAGCTCAAAATCAGCACCCTAATCACGATCTTTCGGCCCTTGGCAATGCGTGAACCAGTATTCCGTGGTTATTTTTATTACACGGCGCCACCCATCATTGTTTTCTGGTTTGGCGAAAAAAACCACCACAGCCCAAGTGATAAGCCTCCTTCACCGTTAGTTCTGTGCTTTCTTTGGCCATAATCAGCACCGTTCTTCAGCGCTTCTAATAGCATCATCCCTGAATCACCCACCGTGTCCAAGTCGATGATAATAAGGTTTGTCAGTGGGTTTCTGATATTTTGAACAAAATTAAGTGCTTCCGTCGCATCGTAAGCGTTCTGGCACCGAGGGCGGGAAGGTTTGGTCACTGCAGGCAAGCTCAATCATAGAAAGGTTGACTGCATCATGACCAACGAGCAGAGCTGTAGGATTGTTTACCATACCTGACGGCCTCCCAAACAGATCTTTAGAGTCAAAGCCCCGCCGAAGCGGGGCTTTGATGTCGGGTGTCCAGGTGACGGGGCAGTGCCACTGAACAAGCGACGTGACTCTTGCGAGTCGGCATTTCCTGCCATGACAAAAGTGGTAGCTCTTGGCCAAGCTGCCGTGTCACATGATCTTTATAGCATAAAAGCATGAGCCTGGCATCCGACACTCCCCGCCCGCCCGCCGCGCTTCGCGCTTTGGGCGGGGCTCCAAGGTCACCCTCAGAACCTTCCTGCTTCCACACGCCTTCACTAGACAGCTGCTAAGCCGCTGCCCCCGCTCCACAGGCTAACCCCGCCACCACGGTGGTTCGTATATTCCTGGCTGCGTTGATGTCGCGGTCAATGGGGTGGCCACCCCCCCAGGCAGTGCCAGTGACGTTGCGACAGCGGTAGTTTCTCAACCTTGTGGCCGCAGCCATGACACAGCTTACCGCTGGGAAACCACTGGCTCACTTTCACCAGTTGGCGCCCCACCCAGCATCGCTAATGGCTTTAGAGAGCCGATTATTCTTGATCATGCCAGCGATATTGAGTGACTCGACGCACAGGACTTGGTTTTCGTTAATTAGTGCGCGGGTCGCTTTATTGAGGGCGTCATGGCGGCAGTCGGCGATCTTGGCATGTAGCCGCGCCACTTTCTGACGGTATTTGTTGCGGTTGTTGGAACCTTTCTGCTTCTTCGCCAACCGGCACTTCAAGTAGGCCAGCTTCGTTTCGTAGCGTTTCAGGTGACACGGATTGCCGGATTTTACGCCATCGCTGGTGATGAACAGGTTAGTCAACCCGAGATCAATACCCACTGTTTTGGGCGTGACCGGATGCGCTTCTGGCGCAAAGTCACACAGGCAGCTGATGAAGTAGCGCCCGGCACGATCGCGTGAAAGCGTGATGGTAAAGGCAGTGGCTGACTTCACCGAATGGATAACGGTGTCTTCATCTTGGCAATCGTGATGTAGCCATTACGATTGCGAAACGCCGCCTTGGTCAGCCGGATCGACTGGCGGCCATCCTTTTTCTTGAAACGTGGATACCGCGCTTTGAGCTTGGAGTTGAAGAAGTTGTTAAAGGCGGCTTTCTGATCGCGCAGGGTTTGCTGCAGAATCACACTCGATACATCCTTGAGCCACGGAAACTCCGCCTTCAAGCCTCTAGCAGACGCTTTTCAGCGTGGGCGTGAGATACCGACTCGCCGCGTTGCTGATAAGCTTCGGTGCGATAGGCCAGGGTATTATTCCAGACAAAACGGGCACACCCGAACGACTGCGCCAACAACTCAGCTTGCTCGGGAGTAGGATAGAACCGTTTTTTATAGGCGCGCTTTGTCATACTGGAAAAAATATCAGGGGTATGAAACAAAATCAACCGGGCACCGCGTTGCGGTGCCCGGTTGTATCACTGCCCGATTGGGCGATGCTTTACGCGCTGTTTGGTAAGAATTTTCCTCGTCTTGCGCACGAGAAGAACACGATCATTGGTGCTGGAATTATGATGAATTGAGATTATAAGGCTATGAAATTATAAATATAGTTGCTTTTCCTCATAAGCATGAATGCTCAATTGATATTATGAGGTTTTGAGTTAAAGCGTTTAAGCGCCTTCACACGCTCGCGGTGCGTCGGATGTGTGTGAAGACTGATGGGGCGCTGCGAGGGCTCAAACATCGTAGCCGCTGCCAACGATCTGAACAGCGCGATACCTGGCTCTGTACCTTCCTGCGACGCAGCAAAAGCGTCAGCGCGAAACTCACTGCGCCGCGACGCCCACAGTGCCAATATCTCGTAAGCTGCACCTCCAAGCTGTCTGCCAGCTTTATCCAATGTTTGGAATAGATGCTCAAAACCAACCAGCAAGCGGCAAAGAGGATGGCCCACTAGCGGTATCCAGCGACATAGCCGAACAATCCACTTCACGACCTTCAAGCGTAGGCGCTGCTAAGCAAGCACGCTGTCCAGGAAACGCTGCCAAGCAAGCACATGGCGGGCATCCCTATGCACCAGATGGCCGACTTCGTGAGCGATCACCCAGCGCAATATGTCCGACGGCAACTGCAAAACACCCGCTGACAGTACCAAGTGAGGTTTTCTTATTGGCGGCGCAACGACGAAAGCAACCACATAGGCATTCTCGGCGGCCCAGAGGTGTGGGCATCGGATACGATGTTGCTTGCACAGACGTTGTGTATAGAGCGCGATAGGATGGTCTGCCGATACCTTCACCAATCTCCCCTTGGCCAAACGCCGCAACTGCCGTTTGCGGCGTCTCATTGCTTGCTTCGCCCCACTCCAAACCAAAAGACACAGCAGCCCCCAGGCGACCACCAGAGCGAGATGAATCAACGTATTTTGGGATAGCGGCACCCAGCCAATCTCTAGCCATACAGGACGAACACCGGCGGCGAACAACCAAGAAGCAATATGAGCAAAAACGCTATAAACAGCCCAAAGAATGGTTAAAGGGAAAAAAGCACTAAAAACACCTAATAGAATAAAACCAACTAAAAAAGCTAAATTATGCAAAAAAGCACATAAAAAATTCGCCATGCCTTGTAAATACCGAAGGTAAGAACATTTACAGAACGATGTTATGAGCCATCGCCTTCTTTACTAATGACGGAACGCACTTTTTCAACTAAAGGGTGTATGTAGTACTTAGCAGAGTTGTTTAATCGGGGAAGCCAGCTTTGTGCTTTTTCATCCGCTGAGTCTGTCAAGGTTTGCGCGCCAGCCGACTTCAATTGTGAAAGTGATGAAGGGGGCGTCCAGTCTGGTAGCGTCCGCCAAGGGGTACGATGCTTCGATCCTGTAGGCTTCACTGATGACGCACCCGACAAAAGCTCGGCATTGACCCAAGGTGCTGACGCGCCTGGAGGCATATTCCCTTGACCGTCCGCTGTCAAAACATCGAGTCGTCGTCGGGGCTCGGCAAAACGCCCATGTCGTTCTAGCGGCTCAGCTGTGATCGTTGCAAGGTGTCGGTCTGGCCGATAATGAGCTGCCTGTACCTCTATCTGCAAACGATCCCCAATATCGGGATACCAGGCACGCTGACAGTCGTGGCTCACGACGATCTGGACGTTGTGGTGGTGTGTCGAATCCGACACAGTATCGCCGGAAGACATAACTGTTTTCGCCGCTCCCAGAGCAGGCGGTATTGCGAGCCCAAGCCCAAGCCCAAGTGCCATCGCTGGCAATACTCGATATGGAAGCATGTTCCGCTCCAAAAAAACGCCCTTGAAAGGGCGTCAGTCACAAATGAATGGGGCGTTTTACTCGGCAGTAGGCGTCGCATCGGATGTCACGGGAGCAGACTGATTGGCCGCGCCCAGCCAGTCGCCAATGCCCAGCGAATCCAACAAGCCGCCGACCCAGGTATAAACGGGCATAAAGTATTCCGGCCAAAGGTGCATCAATGCCATCCCCAGCAATGCACCGCCTATCAAGCCTGCCAGGTTTGTTCTGGCCAGAAAGAGGGCGGCACCAATGGCAATCGCAATCGGGGAAATGGGAAGCATTATTAACCTTCCTGTTCAGCGGGTTGGCCATTGACTGCTCCTGCCTCCGCGCTTTCCTGTTCGATTATGCCCCTTAATGCAGAAATGATGGCTCCTGGCGGCTGCGCCCCAGACAAACGGACTTCCTTACCCGTTTCGTTGTCGATCAAAAACGATGTCGGCGTACCCGTAACACCTTTTGATTGTGCTTCACGCCCAAGATCAGCCACATGGCGTTGTACATCGCTGCTTTGCATACACTGACGAAACGCTGAACGATCAAAACCCATCGTTTCAGCCACATCGAGCAAACCCGCTTCGCGCACCTGATGATTCTCGTAGATATAGTCGCTAAGCGCCCAGAAATGCTGATTATCACCAAGACGGCCTGCGCATTCACTCGCCAATGCTTGGGTGGTCGAGTTGGCATCCATGATCGTCATGTGATGGTACTGAGCCTTCATCACGCCCTGACTGCTATCAACAAGTTGCTTAGGGGTACTGTGAAACTGACGGCAGTACGGGCAGTTGGGATCGGAATAGGTGTACAGCGTGAAGCGAGCGTCAACATCCCCGTATGTCCAGGGCGTATCGTCTTCCAAATCGGTAGGGGCATTGTCATACCCCTCTAGCAATGCCTGGCGCTGTGCCTCTTGCTCGGCCTGCGCTCGCTGCTGCATCACCTGATCAACAGCGGCCACCAGATCAGTATTGCGCGTTTGCTGTCCAGAGGAAGTGTTGATGGCATCGGCAAGGTCAGACAGTTTTGCATTGGTCTGTTGGAGTTGATTAGCCGTTTCAGTCTGGGCGTTCAGCAGCAAACCGAATGCAAGTGTTGCCAGAAATCCGCTGCCGATAATACCGCCAAACGCAAGGTGCATCGCGCGACGATCGTCTGTGGCCGAAGATGTAGATTTTGACATGAATATCCCTCTGGAATGAAAAGTACCCTGGCAGAGTACGCGCAGGAAACGATCAGGCAGGCCAGCGGAACACCGGATTTCTAGGCAAAAACAAAAACCCCCCAAGAAGGGGGTAAGCCTTTATGAGAGCCTGCGTGGGATCAGGCAGTCCAAGGTAGCAGGTAGGGGGTAGAAAACACGACAGAGGCCGTCAGGAGCCAGCAGAAAAGGGCGTATAGCTGCAAGCCGATGAAACGCCGCATCCTTCCCTCCTTGATATATCTTCCAGCCGTAGAGATGGCCATCAAGACCCCGCCAACTGCCAGAGCAAGAATCGACGGCATGATCCATTCGATACCGACACCCGCAAATGCCCGCCAGAAAAAGAAAACAAAAAGGCCGATAATCGGGGAAAGAGACACAATACCCTGCACCGAAAAAGCCTGGCGATACTTCCCATGTGGCGTGTCGTCAACAAGGTATGCACGCACTAGACGGTGAGGCAAAAGTGACACAGCTTTCAGTGAACAGCGCAAAGAACGGTTTTGACGGCTCATGAGATTTTCCTCGTTACGTTGATTTACCTAGTAGCTTAACCAACTTTTGCGCTTGACCAAGCCGGTGCGAAATTAAGCCGTCCCCCGAGAAATTTCCAGAACCATCGACCAGGAAGACGGGAGCAGTTGCAAGGCATCCATCACGATCTGCCAATCGGATGTGGCGATAGACATACCCAGCTGATCTTCTAGCACCGATGGGCGTATCACCTGGCGGCCCCAAAGCTGTATCCGACCACTATCGGCATCGACAACCGAATCCGAGAGCAGCATAAGCGGAAACTGCGAAGACAGCTCATCCAGTTTGCGCTGAAGACGGGCAGCTCGCACCGCGTCTTCCCATTCGTCGTCGTCCAAGCCAAATAGCGCAACACTTTCTATGGACGGAGAATCGGACACCGCAGGGATATGCTTCTGGGCGTCCAAAAGAAGCGAGATCGCGTACTGCAATGCAGGAGAATCAACGCCGTACCGATCCAGAAACGCAAGCAGGTGTCTCTTTCGAACCTGTGTCTCCATCTCGAAACCCTTACTTTAGGCGATGGTAATGACGAACAAGGCCATCGCAAAATCGGCACTGCGGATACAACGCAATAGCTGAGCTATCGGCTTCACCAACAAGATCGGGAAACTCGATTCGCTCACCAATGTATTTTCGTCCTCGCTCCTCGCTCAGGCGCTTGATGAGAACGGTTGGAATGTCGAAATCCGTCGTGTCGGCAACAGGATCAGTCAGCCAGAAAGGCAGTGTCAGATCGACAATAATCCGCGTCGTTTGCAGCGGCACCTCCAGCCAGTAATGCGGCACGATGATCACGTTTTCGCCCGTTTCGTTGGTATGTAGCTCACCAAAGAACAGCTCCTTGGGCATACCGGCGTCAGCAAAGAATGCTGCTGCTTCGTGCGCAACGTCGCCACAGTCGGCATCTTCAGTGATGTCGGGCGTCAGGTTGAAAAATGCCATAGCGATATCGTCAGCCAATATCTGCTGCTCATCCTCAAGCCGTGACAATGCGTTTTCAGATTTATCGCTGGTTACTAATGTGAGCACAATGCCCTCCTTGTCTCGATGTCGGGTGTCCGTTGGATTCTACGCACCCCGAAAAACCGACCAAGACGCTGAGGGGCGGATTTCTAGTGAATTAGCTTCCTTCCGCCTTCAAGGATTACATGAACCATAACGTGCTCTATAAACCTTTTGGTTTGTTATGTGGAATAATGGCTTATAAATGCCTTTTGCAATTTTTCTTTTAAAAGGAAAGCATTGTGACGGTATTCTGTGTATGCCTGCACACGAAATTAAGACCACTTTAATATGAAAGAGGATAAGCCTAACAAATATTATCAAATTATTCGGCGGCATGGTTTAAAAAGAGAAATTTCACAAGCAGAGGTGTTTGAGTCATGAATAAATAACTTATTAGGCTATCTACTTTCTATGCGATTCAACTACCTTCTTGATCTCCTTCAGCGCTGTTCGCGCTTTTGATAACTCATAAAAAATTTTTCGATTTTTGGCATGGTCTTTTTCGTGCGCCGCAACTAATTCTCGCTCCCAACTTTCAGCCCCATTAAAGTCTCGGGCGTTATAATGATGCTTACCAGACCGTTTAATATGTTTAGCGTAGTAAGTTTTACCTTTGCGCATCGAGTCAGAGTTCCGAACAAACGCATCACGGAAATAGACGACTTCCAAGGTTCCTCGATTAACGCGAACACGGATACCGAGCTTACCTGGATCACCTGCTGCAAAGCGCTCCATTTTTTCTTCCCAAAATAAGTCAGCCATCGTGCGTGAGTCCAAGGCTGCCAGATAAATCGACCGCTCAATTTCTTCAAGCATTCCATCGGCTGCATCCGACAGCGCGGCAGATACTTCAGCCAAATCAATACCCGAACGCTCGGCTTCTGCCTCGTCGTTCACAGCAAGCAGCGTATGCAAATGGTCAAGCGAATAATTACCTGAACTGTTGCTACCACCATATTCTGACATCCAGATAGCCCTCCAAAGCCTCAATATCTAACAGACGCTCCCCATGAAATTACCCTGGGGGAAACCCTCGCTCCCCACAGGGTATTACTTACTGGTGGGAGGTGAAACAGAAAATAGGAAAAATAGCCAAATTTTTTTAATTCTCCCCCCAACTGGGGGGAAGTGATAAAAATTTGCCACCTTCCCCCAGTACTGGTGGGAATTGAAAAGGTAATGAGAGGGTTGAAGCATTTCTCAATGGATGCAATACTGATTTTTACAAACCTTAAAGTTTGAAATAAACTCTCTAAGGCGAAGTGACTTGCGCTTCGGTTTAGCTGTTTAACAGTGAAACGTGGAGGTCTGAATGGGTACGAACGTAGGGCTGGATATCGGCTATAGCAACACCAAGCTGGTTTACTCAGGCGGCGATGAAGGGCATCAGGAGTCCGTCTTTCCTGTAGGGGTGTCGCGCCTCGATCAATTCAATCGGCAGATTAAAGGCATTACCGGCGGTGATGTTGATACCACCATTGTTATGGTAGATGGCGTTGAATATGCCGCTGGTATTGCACCAGGTAAAGTGTTGGGTAGCTCACGCGATATAACGGAAAACTACATTAAAACGACGCAGTATAAGGCACTTTTCCATGCTGCGTTATTATATACAAATGATCGCCAGGTAGATCGCTTAGTGACGGGGTTGCCGGTCACGCATTGGCAGAACGAAGAATTAAAAAACGATATTAAAAAGATGATGGCAGGGGAGCATCAAGTTGCTAAAAAGAGAACCGTAACCGTGGATGAAGTTGAGGTCATTCCACAACCAGGCGGTGCATTTTTAGATGCTATTCACTACGCTGAAAGTAACGACGATCAAGATACCGTAGAAGCATTAACAGAAGGTAGTGTTATCATCATTGACCCTGGCTTTTATAGCACTGACTTTGTAGTTTTTGAAGAAGGGGAGTTAAATGCTGAGTTGTCCGGTACAACCCTTTTAGCAACGTCTCGGATTATTGATAGAGTGGCTGAATTGGTCAGCGCAGACTACGGAGCGGCACCAGGTAAGAGCCTCAAGTCTGAAAAAATTGAAAGTTTAATACGCGCAAATTCGCATATAGTACGCTATGCAGGACAGAAAATAGACATCCAACCTTACATCCAAAAAAGCGCATTGGAAATCTCTCAGGCTGCTATAAGCGAAATTGCGGGTAGTATGCGAAATACGGTACTTGATACTGTTGTGGTTGCAGGGGGCGGTGGGGCATTTTTTGAACCTGAAGCACGGCGAATTTTCTCACATTGCGAGATTATCCAGCCCTCTGATCCGGTGCTGTCCATCGCTCGGGGCTATCACGGCTGGGCCGCACGATAGCGTTTATTGGCATTACAGCTGGTGGTAGCACTGATTACCGCCAGCTTTATAATCATTGGAGAATCCGTGATGCACGACTTTCAGCAATCACAGCCGCTTGTCATCAACATCATGCTGTACCGCCGCCGCGATGGTGATCTGTACAGAGAACTCATGTCCGTCCCTAATAAATACCGTGCGGAGCGTCTGCGCAATCTCGCTAACCTATGCTGCTTGATGCGGGAAATGGGGGGCATTGCCGTTGACAGTGAGCGATTGCATTCACTCGCCGAAAGGCACTATAGCAGTATCGTCAGTGATGACGTGGAGGATAGCGACGGAGACGAGACAGAATCTTCCATGCCGCTAAAATTGACCGTCAATTTCTACAATTATCCCGAGTTGTACCGCGACCTGGCAGCCATTCCAAACGGTAATGTTTCCAGTCGGGTAAAAGCCCTTGCGTCGGCGGGGGCATTACTCAACGATATTTCACGCTTGGCTCGCCATGCTGATAATCAAGGGCTGTCGACCCGCCCATCACAAAACCCGCAGGCACACGCTATCGTCAAAGAGCCCGTTGATCCTGGTATGGCAAGCATAAAAGAGGAAGGTGAGGTTGAGATGGGAACCCAAAAAGGAGAAGCAGATACAAGTGTGGAGGCGGATGCCTCAACAGAGCCGTCAGTAGCAGACGATAAGCGGGATAACACGCCTAAAAAGTCCAGTGCCATCGGCAAAATCAGAATGTAGTCACCAACCTGTAGTGGTTCAATAAAACCGGACACCAACGTAGGTGGTAATATGGCCACCAAAAGCGAGGTGTCTGATGACCAAGAAACGACGTACTTTTTCGCCTGAATTTAAGCAAGAAGCTGCCAGGCTGGTACTGGATCAAGGCTACAGCTATCACCAAGCTTGTAGCTCGTTGGGTGTCGGTGAAAGCGCCCTCCGACGCTGGGTTCACCAGCTTGCGGACGAGCGTCAAGGAATAACGCCTAAGGGCAAAGCGTTAACCCCAGAACAGCAGCGTATTCAGTAGCTTGAGGCTCGCTGCAAACGTCTTGAGATGGAAAAAACCATCCGAAAAAAGACCATCGCTCTCTTGATGTCGGACGATATGAATCGTACGCGCTGATAGACCAGTTGAGTGAGCAAATGCCTGTTGAAATGGTCTGTAATGCGTTTGATATTAGCCGCTCCAGTTACTACGAATACCGCCAGCAGTGGCACCGCGTGGATGTTGAGCGTCTGGCCTTAAAAGCTCAGGTAAGCCGCCTTTTCAAAAAGAGTCGCCGCTCAGCTGGCAGCAGCTCAATCAACGGGTTGCTCGGCGAAGAGGGCGTCACCATCGGCCGTTTCAAGGTTCGGTGTTTGATGAGCGAAATGGGGTTGATCTGCAAGCAGTCAGACCCTCCTGCTGACAAGCAGGCGACTGTTGGGCGACCTGATATTGCGAATCATCTTGGCCGCAAATTTACACCAGACCAGCCCAATCAGGTCTGGTGACATCCCTTATATCTGGAGTGGCCAGCGTTGGAGCTATCTGGCCGTTGTGTTGGATCTTTATGCTTGTCGTGTTGTTGGCTGGGCCATGTCGTGCAGCCCGGATGCAGATTTTGTTGTGAAAGCGCTGGATCATGCTTGGGAACAACGTGGTCAGCCTAAGAGCGTCATGTTCCATTCCGATAGTAAGACTACAAGGTGCCAGGTGTTTCTGGGTTGATCCGGCACTTATAGTAATCGATCTATTCTGAGGACCTGGTGCCGTGAGGGCTCTTGGGTCTCCTGACCCACATTCTGATCGACCCGGCTAGTGTGTCTTTCCTTGGACCTGTCGGTGATCCAGGAGCACTGGCGGCGAGGTTTCGCCTCGTCGAAGCATGTGACTCAAGAAGGGCCTGACCGCCTGCCTTATTACTGTCGTGTCCAGGCTATCGAACTCGGTGAAGCCATCCTGAATCAATAGCTTGGAGATCCACTATGAGTCAGCAACCCAGTGATCGCTCCTTCATTATCGGCGGTGTTGATACCCACAAAGAGCTGCATGTAGCCGCCGTCGTGGATGTCCATGACCGTGTGCTTGGCACCACCAGCTTTCCTACCACCCGGCATGGCTACAAGACTATGCTGACCTGGATGTGCTCCTTCGGCGATCTCAGCCGGGTGGGAATCGAATGCACCGGTACCTATGGAGCCGGCCTGCTGCGCTACTGACAGCGCACAGGCATCACTATCTTGGAAGTCACGACACTCGATAAGACCGTACGGCGCAAGCGCGGCAAGGATGACGCAATCGATGCAGAGAATGCCGCTCATGCGGCCTATGTGGGTATTCGCACTGTCACCCCGAAGACACGTGTCGGAATGATCGAGTCCTTACGTGTCCAGAAGGTTTGCCGAAAAACTGCGGTCGCGGCTCGCCGTGTGGCCCTCCAGATGATCCAGACTCAAGTGGTCTCGGCACCAGGGGAGCTGCGCGATCTGTCGAGGAACATGGCGCGAATACAGTTGCTTCGGACGCTGGCGGCATGGCGTCCCGATTTGAACGGGTACCGGGATGTCACGATGGCTTACCGCATCGCCCTAAAATCCCTCGCACGCCGCTACCTGGAACTGCACGACGAGCTTGCCGATTTGTAGGTCATGATCAAAGCTATCGTCGATGAGCTGGCACCAAAGTTGGTGTCTCGAACAGCAGTAGGCTACGAGACGGCCCCACAGCTACTGATCATGGCAGGCGATAATCCGGACCGCCTTGGCTCAGAAGCCAGCTTTGCGGCGCTTTGTGGCATTAGTCCTATTCCTGCCTCGTCAGGTAAGACGCAGCGGCACCGGCTCAACCGGGGTGGCGATCGCGCTGCCAATAGTGCGCTGTATATCATCGCCATCAGGCGGCTACGTCTGGATGCCGATACGCAGGCATGGCGGGTGGGAGAGGGCCACTCCAAGCTGGAAGCCATCCGATGCCTGAAACGCTATGAGCTCTATTATGTGCTGCGTAGCCGTCATCGGGATATCAATCAGACGCAAATCGCCACTTGACACTTAGAAGGGCGTCCAGGGCAGTCAATATGCAAGCCGCAAGTTCCGCCAACGACTTTGGCGCTATAGAATGAAACAAAGCATGAGCCGACGTGGCAACTGCTGGGACACTCGCCGACGGAAAGGCTGTTCCGGAGCCTGAAATCAGAGTGGATACCGGCGTGGGGATATCGAAATCTACCTGAGGCCAAGAAAGACGTTAGTAGCTATCTGATGGGTTACTACAACCAGCAGCGCCCTCACTCGTTTAACGATGGCCTGCCTCCCGTGGTGGCTGAGAAAAACCTTAAATCCTGAATTCAAAAATTTAATTAATGTCCGGTATTAGTTGACCACTACACACAAAGATCTTTGCCAGGGGGCTGTTCTGCTGGAATCGGGCTAACTCTTTATTCACTAAGAGGGTGTTTACTAAATATCAGGACGGGTGAGTTAATCGGTTGAGTAATTGTCGGCTTGCCGCCAGCCACACCCAAGCTTCGGATACCTGAATACTTCGATCATGGTGCATTACCAGTCGGCGTGCCTTTTCGATCCATGCATGGGTACGTTCTACGACCCATCTTTTCGGCAGGATAGTAAATCCCTTGGCATCCGGTTGCTTTGTGAAAAGGTCTTGCTGGTTGGGCGTCTTCCACCAGCCAACATTAGTATTGCCAGGATGACGCACGACCTCTACCTCAACACCATGCTGCTGGTTGATCGTCTGCGCACAGCGTCCTGCATAACCACTATCAACAAAAACTGTTGATATCCCAGAATACTTTTCGATTCCATTGGCCATAACAGGGTGCGCCCCATCGCGGTCTTGCACACTTGCTGCCGTCACACTCACCGCCAACACAAGGCCTAGCGTATCAACAAGAACGTGTCGTTTCCGGCCTTTGACCTTCTTGCCAGCATCATAGCCGCTGGCCCCGCCTTGGGGAGAATGACGTGTTGATTGGGCGTCAAGTACAGCAGCGCTTGGCATCTTGTCACGCCCTTCACGCTCTCGCCATTGAGCGCGCAATCGGTCGTTCATTTGCTCAAATTTGCCCTGCTCGCTCCAGCGCCGAAAGGTGCGGTACACGTTTTGCCAAGGTGGAAAGTCTTGAGGCAACATCCGCCACGAACAACCACTACGAACCACATAACAGCAAGCATCGACCAGTAAGCGTCGGGGGTAACTAGGCGGCTTGCCACGATGACCATCGGTATCGAAGATATCCGCAATCAATGCCCATTCTGCATCGGTCAGGCAGCTTGGGTAGCGCTGTTCTGGTGCCTGCTGTCGGTGACGATCCTGATAGCCGTAACGAGGAGGTGATTCTACCTCGGGTGGCTGATCACGTTGATCACCAGATTTCTCGGGAACTCCCTTATGCCGGGTGATGCCCGCCTCCTTAAGCGCCATCCTTAAGGTTTCGATATACAATGAGATACCGGTCTTGGCAGTAAACGAATCGCGAATTTCAACGAGCGTTGCCATCGGTTTGTCGGTGACAATCTCACATAGGATCGGATAGTGCTCAGGCTGAACCTTCTTGCGGCGTACCATGATAGCTGCTCCAGATTCAGAGTTAGTAACAACGATCATTATAGTACTTTATGTAAACACCCTCTAAGGCAATGGCGAAAAGATTGTGCTGGCGAGAGTAATGGATATTTTTGTCACTTTCTTTATAGTACATGAGGAAGTTGCTATTGTCGGTCAAGCTTTGTACAGCCTCATAGAAGCGATTGCGAATAACTTCAGTTGCATGTTCAGGGCTATTGGCTTCACTAGTTGGGACAAATGCAAACGCCCTATCAAGTTGCATCATGCCAGGGCCAGATAGCAGCGCCGACGCTAGGCCAAGCCCCAGTGACGCTCCACCTGATAAACCAAAACCAGCAGAGCTTGAGAGCGATCGCGCCGTGCCAGCATCACTCGATAGGTCGCTCATCATCGAGCTGTATTCGTCTTCACCTTGCTTTGTATCCCGTGCTTCATGTAGACCACCCACCATAGCGAGGTTGTAGGCTCGGCTGTTGCTTTCGCTGTAATTAGGATCCCCCATAGGTACGCTGGGTATGCCAGCACAGCCCGCTAAGAAGGTGAGGGCTGTTAATGAAGATGCGAGGGTGAACGTTTTCTTCATTTCTCTAGTACTGAGGTAATGAGCCCAAGTCATACCAATATGTTAACTCAGCAATGCGATTACCAAAATTTAATTAGTACGGCTTAAGTGGTACAGTGGCGGATTTGGCATGCCCCGACCACGAAATTAGAGATGATAGTGGGGGATTCCCTGGTTGTTACCTTCCTGGTTCCTGCTTCGTTGTCAGTTGCCTTCAATGCCTTGGCATTGCCGATTTTATTCAAACTCCACAGGCGGATATTTTCGAGTGCTCCTCGGTATGATATTTAAACTCTTGGCACAAGCTAACATCGCGGTGCTTGCTTATAAGATATTGCGGGCGGCATCGAGGTTTCGATCAACACCTCGGTTACCATAGCAAGGGCAATCCCTGCGACTAGTGTCGATAGGCATTTTCTCAACCTTATGCCCACAGCTCACGTAGGTTTTCGAGATGGAAAACTCCTGATCAATGTTGACCAGCTGCTTACCCTCCGCCCTTGCCTTGTATGCCAGATTTTCGATTCGCCTGCTTCAGCTGGCATCGACAATGTGGTTGGCCAGCATGCGGCTTTTACTTTCAAAAAGTAAAGCTGAATTGGGTGTGCAGATCGCCTGAGTCGTCGTCGCTATCACCCAGCAGGACGTTTTGTAGCGCTGTCACCGACTGAAATAGCTCTTCGGCACTCTCTGGCGTGAGCGTACTGAACCAACGCCTTGCCACGGCATCCCCTGTCACGTCCCAGCACACATCGTGCCCGTGTAACACCAGTACCGCTTCGCTGATGGTCCCGCACTTTTCGCAGGCGCAGTAGCGAAGCTCTGCATCGCATTTCTGGTTAACTTGTGTGCTTAGATCAGCGCTTGCGCCGCATGAACATTGCATCGTTGTTCTCCTATCTTGCTAATACAGCCCTTGCCGTTCGAAATGCTGCCAGCCACCGAGGGATACACGGGCGAGAATTTAGGGAGGGACCCCGCGTTCTGCACTCTTCGGCCTCACGCACCTGCATCGCCAGCTTATAGCGCACGTTCTACCGAGCTTGTTCAGATCAGCGTTGGCGTTGGGAATTCCTTGCTGTTCTGCCCGCGCCAGGAGGGTTTGGTTCACATTGTCGAGTGCCTGATTTTTCTGGATGATCGAAGAATATGTAAACGCCTCTAAACCGATGATAGAAACTGCCCCTACACTTACTGCAATAATTAATACCGTTACGGTTTATTTTTGAAATTTAAAATCGACAATAAGTGGTTAGCAAATAAAATATAAGTAAAAAAGTGCATTACTGCGGAAAAAAAGAAATTAATAAAAGCCACGCTACGCTACTAAAAGAGATTCTTTGCCTAATTGCAGTGCATAGAAATTTGATTTCAATATGCTGATTATCACTGATGCCGTTAAATCCAACTAATGAAAAAAGAACGTTTGTAAAATACACCGGTTATTGATATTGTAGGGTAATCCCCCCATTTATAACCGGGGCGATAAGTAGAGTTGGTTAGGCAGCCATGGCCACCTTCTGTTTCGGTGTTATCCCACCCAATGCCATGTTCGGTCGCTCGTGGTTGTACGTCCAGAGCCAGCGTGTGGCAAAATCCTGTACTTCAGCGATTGAGTCGAACAGATAATGGCTCAGCCAATCATAACGGACTGTTCGGTTGTAGCGTTCGATGTAGGCATTCTGCTGTGGCTTGCCAGGTTGAATGTACAGCAGCTCAATGCCGTTTTGCTTCGCCCAACGGGTTAGTTTGCCACTGATGTATTCCGGGCCGTTGTCGCATCGAATGGCCTTGGGCCGACCACGCCATTCGATCAACTGGTTTAAGGAGCGTATCACGCGCTCTGCTGGCAGAGAGAAGTCAGCATCGATGATCAGGCCTTCCCGGTTGTAATCATCGATCACGTTGAACAACCGATACGTTCGGCCATCGGCCAACTGATCATGCATGAAGTCCATCGACCAACAGTCGTTTAGAGCAGCGGATACGACCAATGGCGCTGGCTTGTCACGCACCAATCGTTTTTTTGGCTTGATGCGTAAGTTCAGCTCCAATGCCCGGTAAATTCGGTAGATGCGCTTATGGTTCCAGCGAAAGCCTTTCACGTTGCGCAGATACAAGTAACACAGTCCAAAGCCCCAGTTACGCTGATTGTGGGTCAGGTGCACCAGCCAGTCAGCGATAACAGCGTTCTCATGGCTCAGCTTCGCCTGATAGCGGTAACAGGTTTCACTGATCCCGAAAACCTGACAGGCCAGCCGAATACTGCAGCAACCGGCCTCAACGACATTCTTTGCCATCTCGCGGCGTTGAGATGGCTTTACCACTTTCCCTCGAGGGCTTCCTGGCGCAACTCTGCCTTCAACCGCTCTTCGGCATACATCTTCTTGAGGCGCTGGTTCTCGTCTTCCAACTCCTTGAGGCGCTTCATCATGGACGTGTCCATACCACCGTACTTGGAGCGCCATTTATAAAATGAGGCGCTGCTCATGCCGTGCTCGCGACACAGTTCAGGGACAGGCAAACCAGACTCAGCCTGCTTCAAAATCGCCATGATCTGGCTGTCAGTAAAACGTGATTTGCGCATGTGAAATCTCCTGTTTTTTCAGGTTACAAAATTCCACTTATCAACGCGATTAGTTTTCGGGGGGATTACCGTAGCACTCTAATAACCAGTACTGTATTCCTGTGTGTCTAGATTCTTCATTTAGAGATTACTCATAATGAATTGATATTCCTACGGAAGTTTTTAAATAATATGGAACAGCAAAACATCGTCGATTTGTTTAATACTGTTCTGGTTGAATATCCCGGACACCTCAAGAAAGCACAACAAACAGCAGTGGCAGCGAGCTGGGTCCGGAAAAAAGTGGCATGGTTTGGTGCATTGCACAGAATTGATGAAATCGCGAATGCACGGCAATTCCATACGCAATGGAATTATTTCTCGCTATTGATCCCATAGAAAACCTATACGCTCAAAACTCTTTTTAGTTAAACCTATAGTTTTATCTAAATCATTTTTAATTTTAGATATGGCCATGTAGCGCTCCCGCAACATTGCATAGTTGATTTCTGTTTCATCTATTATTTCACGTTCCCACGGTTCGGCCGAATTAAATGCGGATTGTTTGTATCGTGGATTGAAGCGGCTAGTACCCTTTGGCACCAGTGTCGCCATAATTCTACCCCCTGGCTCAGAAGGTGGCTTGCCACCGGCTCGCAGCCACTGGCATTGAAGCGATCCTGTTGTGACACGTATGCGAGTTATAAAGCGTGGCGCACGTCGACCTGCTTCTTCTCGGACATTCTCCCAATGCAAATCACAAATTATTTGAGCATGATTGCGTATGCGATCTAGCTCAGCCGCTAGTGAATCGCGCATGCTGTACAATTCCGAATGTGTTTTCTCAGCAGATTTTATAATATCCATAGATAACCTACGTACCCTAGTAAACCAATAATTATATATTGGTCTACAATTTTGTAAACCAAAATTTGGTCTACAATATAGAAGTTGATGATCATAGGTCAATAAGGAAGATAGCAATTTTTTTGAGACTTCTAGATATTGGTTTACAAAAATGAAGTTGATGTCTGTAGGTTTTCTCAAAAAGCGGAAAGTTAGTAGTCGTAGATCAATAGTTATTTTTCTATTGGTTTACGAATGACAAATTCACTTTTGTAGACCAATTTTGGTTTACACCAAACAAGTTTATATTTTAAAACCAATTGATTTACAGGTAGTAAGTTTAGGTTTGTAGACCAGTATAAAAGGTAGAGCGGTTTAAAACCAGTTCTCACTACGGGGCTACGACAAGCGACTTATTATTCGTAATAAAATGTTGATTTATGACAGTTTTAAATTCGTGTAGTAAGATTTGTTCAGATTAATATTTTTTTAAGTATTTCTGTGTTTTTTTAATATAAATCGAATGCTAATAATTTGTAATTCCATCCAAAATATTATTTTATCATGCGTACGATTTTTTGTAATTTTACTAGAATGATAAATCTTGTTTTTATAACTAACGGTAAAGAAGGATTGAATCTTTTTTTAGCCTATTTAGTTCTATGTTAGTAATTTTCTTGTTTTTATAGTTATATTTTATATCTTGGTCGGGGTGCATCTTTAAGAACAGTAGATGAAGTTGCCGGACTATCATTAGAGAAGCGCTGAGTAGAAAAGATGTAAAATTTAAAGTAATGGTTAGACGTTCTTAAAATATTATCAAATGGGTTGTCTTCGTAGATAGTAGAATAAATAAAAATTACCAACATGTCATTTATCCTAAGAAGTTATTTTAGGCGATCTTCATCAGTTTTTATCCTTGATAGGACTCTGTATAGAAAGTGATGCTGATCGGGGCTAATGCTAACTTGAAAAAGATACGTTTTATATTTTTATAATTTTATGCATTGAGAGTTTTTTGGCCTTGTTGATATAAGGGGTTAAGCCTAGTCCTAGTAAGTGCTAAATGTTTTATCGTTACTTTCCATAGAGTTTTTAAAAGGAGACGCTTTTTTAGGTCATATAATTAAAAGGAGATTTGTTTTAGATGTATATATTCTCTAAAAAACATGTGATTTATAATTTTAAATTCCGTAGTAATGCTTTAATTAGGGGCGCTTAAAGGAATAATCATTCGTTTGCTTTTTTCCGCTTTAAAGCTTGGTATAGACGACGTCACCCCCAGATTGAGTAGCGCTACACTTTAGAGTCCGATCCTATGCGTAAGGAGATTGGACATGAAGAAGCGTTTCAGCGAAGAACAGATCATTGGGTTCCTTGGCGAAGCCGAAGCGGGGCTGCCCATCAAGGAGCTCTGCCGTCGGCACGGTTTCTCAGAAGCCAGTTACTATCTATGGCGTAGCAAGTTTGGTGGCATGAGCGTACCCCCCTCTGTCAGCCCCAGCGATCATGGAGGTATAATCTCTCGAACAACGATTGACGGCCTTCGAACAAGCAGCGCAGGGTGTCGAGCAGCAGGCTCTTGCCGAAGCGCCGCGGGCGAGACAGGAAGTAGAACTTGTTCTGGGAGACCAAGCGCTCGATCACCGGTGTCTTGTCGACATAGTAGTAACCTCCCTCGCGGATTGTCGAGAAGGTTTGGATACCTATCGGAAGCCTGAGGTGTGGATCGGTTGCCATGCTGACCTCTCGAGTAGAAAGATATCTTCTCAGCTCACACCGCGTTTAAGTCACTTTGGCTTGCCGCTTGTGCCACCGCATAGGCAGGTGACTGCTTATGCGGCTTTCTGCTATTAGCTTACGGATATTGATTGCGGCGTTGATGTTGCTGCTTAAACCATTAGTGCTAAAGTAACAGCCTGAGGGCTCTGATTCTGAAGCGCGACAGCACTGAAGGGAGGGGAGTCAAGTGCTACGCTGATTACCCAAAACTAAACCGCATTCCTACTCCACGTCAGAGGCAATTCACTATGAGCAATAACATGCAGTTCTTTTTGGGTATCTCTCCAATCCTGTTCATCATGATTGGGACTATCTGCGCAGGTGCGTATGCAGTGTTTCGTAAGCTGAAAAATCACCGCCACTGACTTTTCAGTACCAATGAATAAAGGGCGTGAATAGCGACGAACCAGTTGCCAGCACTCCGCTCAATAAGCTTTCAGTCTTGCTAACACACGCTCTATGGCAGGTCGGTAGCTGCCTCCAAACAAAAGCAAATGATTCCGTAGCGGGTAAAGCTGAAAAAGCGCCTCTCGGCTTGGCCACTCATCAGGTGCATTGCCATTCTAGTACGCCTCAAAGAAAGCAGTACTGGGCGAGCCGAATAGGGTCAACATCGCCAGATCCACCTCAGGGAAGTGGCAGTAAACCACAGGGGCAATGATCGCGGGGCCTTGGGGCGTGAACAGCACATTGCCCGACCACAAATCACCATGCACCAAAGTCGGCGAAACATCCGGCAGCCAGCGTTCTACCCCATGGGCTAACGCTTCAAGGCGGTGACGTAAACCGTTGTTTAACAGCCCTTTAGAACAACAGGCGTTGATGAGCGGTAACAAACGCCGCTCTCGCTGAAAAGCGCGGCCATCCTTGGCTAGGGTGTTTTCCCACAGGCGTTATCTCGGAACCAGCCGTGCTCGTCCCCTGTCATCTCATGCAGCTTACGCAGTCCCTCACCCAGTGCTGACTTATCACTATGGCGGTGCGGTATTGTTTCCAACGCCTCCATCACCAGCCATTCTCCCTGCTAGGCAATCACCG
>NZ_JBQSWC010000042.1:0-32115 GCF_052376775.1 Halomonas sp. AOP43-A1-21
ATCCCCCGGGGCTTGCGCCTCGGGGGATTTTTTTTGTGTGCAGGAAAAAGGCGGTAAGGCACTCCTCAGCGTGTCGGATCAGCCGCCCACCCCAGCAGCGCTTTGCGCTGCATCGCCGGCTGAAGCCAGCTCCCACATGACAATGACGGCGCCCTATAGCGTGGTCGGTTATGAACTGACCTGCCCCCCGAGTAGAATGACGGCACCCCATAGCGTGGTAGATTATGGGCTGCCCTGCCCCCAGAGTAGAATGACGGCACCCCATAACGTCATAGATTATGGATTGATCCTACTCGGTGGGAGCTGGCTTCAGCCGGCGAAGGCGCCGCCAGGCGCCCGGGGTGGAAGAGACCATCGTGCTTTGCTTGCTCCCAGATTAAAATGACGGCGCCCCATAAATTCAAAGATGATGGACGGATCTGCCCCTGCTCTTTGGGAGCTGGCTTCAGCCGGCGAAGGCACCGTCAGGTGCCCGGGATGGAAGAGGCCACCGTGCCTGCTTGCCCCCACCCAGCCGCGCGGGGCGGCGCATCGCTGACTGGAATCAGCTCCTGCAATACATCCCCTCAACACTGATATTCATCACTCACGCCAGATCACCGTTTGTGTCAAAATGCACTCATTAAGGAGGAATGCCATGACTCAAATGCGCTGGGACCAGCTACTTTCCCCTCGACGCCTGCACGATCAACGTCCGGATAACACGCGTGAAATTGGGCGTACCCCCTTTCATAAAGATCACGACCGAATTGTCTTTTCAGGTTCTTTTCGGCGCTTGGGGCGTAAAACCCAGGTGCACCCGCTAACCGAAAATGACCATATCCATACGCGGCTGACTCACTCACTGGAAGTCGGCTGCGTAGGCCGCTCGTTAGGCATGATTGTGGGCGAGCTGCTACATGACCGTCTGCCAGAATGGATTACGCCTGCAGACCTAGGGGTCATCGTACAAACGGCTTGCCTGGGTCACGATATTGGCAACCCACCATTTGGTCATGCCGGTGAGTACGCGATTCGCGACTGGTTTAGGCGTGGCCAGGGAAGCGGCTTGCTGGACGGGCTTTCAAAAGCCGAGCGTGAAGATTTACTGACCTACGAAGGTAACGCCCAAGGCTTTCGGGTCATTACTCAAATTGAATATAACCAGTTTAATGGCGGTATGCGCTTATCGGCGGCAACCTTGGGTACGCTTCTGAAATATCCTTGGACCGTACGCTATGGCGGCCGGGCAGGTAAGTTTGGCTGTTACCAGTCCGAGCAGGCGCTCCTGAAAGAAGTCGCCGAAGCGGTAGGCCTATTGCCTCAGGGGGATCAGCGCTGGTGTCGTCATCCCTTGGCGTGGCTGGTCGAAGCCGCCGATGATATTTGTTATGCCTTGCTGGATCTGGAAGACGGTCTGGAAATGGGTATTTTACGTTACGAAGAGGTCGTGGAAATCCTGCGTCAAATTGCGGGTGAGTTTCCGCCTGAATATGAGGAAATGCAAAACCGTCAGGTATCCCAGCGTCGACGCATTGCTTTATTGCGCGGTGCAGCCATGGAGCGCGCGGTAAACGAGGTGGGTGCGGTGTTTGTTCAGCATGAGCAAGCGCTATTGAGCGGTACGTTAAAAGATGACCTGCTTGAGCTGTGTCACCCTGATTTGGGCTGGGGAGTGCAGGCAGCAAAACAGCTGGCCCGTGAACGTATTTTCCAGAACGAGCGTAAGGCCAAGCTTGAAATTGGGGCTTACACGACGCTGGGTATTCTCTTGGAAGCCTTTATAGGTGCGGCACATGAGTTGCACCATACAGGGCAGTCATCCTTCAAGCATCAACGTGTATTGGCATTGATTGGTGAGAATACGCCGCTACCGTCCTGGTCGCTTTACGATAGCTACCGGCGCATGCTGGACTTTATTGGTGGGATGACTGATCACTACGCGGTGGACCTTGCCCAGGAGATGGGCGGACGCCTACGCGGGGATTAAGCGATTAAGCATTAAACCGATGGCTGGCGGAGATGACTCAGCTCTACTAGCCTGGCCCGCTCCATTAACAGATAAATAATCTTGTCATGGATCGGGTCGCTCAGCGTGCCAGGTTTTAAGTCAGTAAGCTGCCTGGAAAGCTGCTCCCCACTGACCACCAGAACATCGCCGGTCGATTCAGTCGTGTCGATCTCCCAGCCCGGTAGCACAAGTACACCACGTACAGGGATGGGTACGCCGCAGCGCCGTTCAAGCCACTGGGTAAGCCAACTGACCGCTTGACGCGTTTTATGTAAAGGGCGGCGCTCATTCCAGTGCGGAAAGCGTAAGCGTTCACGCTCGACGACCACCTTGTTAAGCTCCCGCCCATCCGAGCCAATCGCCAATGCCCGTGCCCGGGTTTCCAGGACGAAAACACCGTGGGGTGTGACCACGACATGATCGATAGTAAAACTATCCGTGGGTACGTCATGGAATACGTAGTAGGGGTGGGCTTCGGGCCGGATAAGCCGCTCAAGCTCCTGGCCGACGGCCAGTTCGCAGGCAAGGCCGAGCTTCAACCGCCTGATGCGCTGGTAATCACGTACTAAAAGAAGCGAAAAAGCTAATACAAGCAGGGTGCTTAAAAGCCCATACAATGCCCACTCGACCCACTCCTGCCGACTTACAAACAGCATTCTGCCCATGCCGTATACCAGCGGGGCCAGACTAATAATTGGGCCTAAAGCACCGTTTAGAAAAAGGCTCGAAAAGGCTTGATCAAGGCGGTAGCGCAACGCTTGTCCAGGCTCACGCAGCGGCGCATTAAAAGGGGACTCAACGCGCGCGTCATGTAGACTGCGTAATGCGATGACGATGCCGCCCATCGCGGCCATTGGGAATAAAAAGATGAGCGGTAGCAGGTATTCCAGCCAAACCATTGCAGTGCCTTGCCCCTTTGCAGCCTACCTGATGGTAGGCCTGATAGTAGAGAGACCGGTTATCCGCCCGCAAGCTTAACCTGATAACCCTGTGCAGTTAACGCCTCGCGTAGCGTATCGCGATGGTCGCCCTGAATCTCTATTATGCCATCTTTTACCGCGCCACCTGTGCCGCAGCGCTTTTTAAGCTTTTTAGCCAAGTCTTTTAGCTCAGCACCGGGCAAGGGGATCCCACTAATCGTGGTTACGCCTTTACCTTTACGGCCGCTGGTCTCACGACGAATGCGCACAATACCATCTAGTCCGGCAATACGCGCCTGTTCGCTGCTCGCATCGCAGCCGCAGGCATCTAGCGCTTCGCGGCATTCCGGGCAGGTTTTGCCATGTTCGGTTGAATAAACAAGGCCGCCGAGCTGATCCCGTAAAGATGCCATGGCTATCCTCCGATAACACGTTGGCGGGCGGGCGAACGCCAAGCTTCGCGGTAGAGTCGTTCTATAACGGCGGGTAGCTGGTACATATTACTAATCATGATAGCGTTTTCAGGCGTCTCTTCGGCGTCGGGAAAGCGATTTAAATGAATGACTGTCATTCCTGCTTCAAGTGCTGCGCGAACGCCCACCAGGGCATCATCGATAGCGATGCAGTCATGTGCACTATAGCCCATGATACTGGCTGCGTGCAGATGTAAACAGGGCTCGGGTTTCCAGCAGTTGGCGGTATAGCCGCTAAACAGGCGATTGCCAAAATAATCGCTAAGGCCGGTGGCCTGAAGCGCCGTGTAAATTTTGGTTTCAGGCCCATTGGAGACGACCGCGCTTGGATAAGCGGTCAGCGCATCCAGCGCTTCGCCTGCACCGGCAATCAACGTTAGCTCTTCGGCAAGGCGCCTAGCCAAGTTTGCCCGCATGTTACTTTCCATGCGGTTCAGCTGCTCCGGGTCTACATCGCCATAACGCTGCTGTAATTCGGCCACAATGCGTCGGAATCGGGCGCCGCGAAATTCGCCAAGATAATCGGTGGGGGCAAACGGTAATCCTACCGAGTTCAAGCCAATGGCCATCTCTTCGGCTAAAAGCGGTTCACTATCGACGAGGGTGCCATCACAGTCAAACAGCAAAAGTGGAAGCGGCATTGTGGTTCCTTGCAGCGACTCAAACGCTACCAGTGTTAGTTGAAGAGCCTGCCAAACGTCTATTGAACGAGATTTTTAGGCTTTTGTGAACACTGTTTCGTAATTTTTTGTAGCGAGCGCTGCAATACATACTGATGCGGGACTGACAAAGTGCTTAAAAGCTGAGTAGGCATCGCCTGATCAGTGCGATGCCTGGGTCGGTTAAATTTAGCGCGATAAGCGACGCGAATTGGCGCTACTGCGACGATGATAGGGCTGCATGGCTTGGCGGCTGGTTACCCACCAAGGTGCGTGTTGGCCACTTAACATATTGAATAGCGTTTTTTGCATGGCAAGACCCGCTTCCATACTGGCATCGAGCTTCTCGGACACCATACGCTGGTTTTCTTTCATCATTTTGGGGCTGAAAAAAGGCTGCGTTTGCCATAGCTGGTTGCGCATGGTGATGGTCGACCAGGATGTGGTGCATAGCTCAAGTGCCATCAGGCCAACTTTCCAAGCATCAAACATTGCAGTAGGTGACATGGGAACTAAGGCAGGCTGGGTAGATTGTTTCATAAGCAGGCTCCGCAGGTGAACGTCTACTCAGTGTTGGCCTGTCGATGCTGCAATGCAATAACTATTTGCGCTGGCCGAGCATCAAACACAAAAAAGACGGCCAAACGGCCGTCTTTTAATTTAGGTTACGCTCGGGCTTACCTAACTTTAGGGTCTAACTCGCCACGCTCGTAGCGGTTGAACATTTCTTCAAGGTTGATCGGCTTGATCTTGCTGGCATTGCCTGCGGTGCCAAAGGCTTCGTAGCGAGCGATACACAGATCGCGCATGGCCGTCACGGTTTCCTTGAGGAATTTGCGCGGGTCAAACTCAGATGGGTTCTGAGCCATAAAGCGGCGCACTGCACCGGTAGATGCCAAGCGCAGATCGGTATCGATGTTGACCTTACGCACGCCGTGCTTGATGCCTTCAACGATCTCTGAAACCGGCACACCGTAGGTTTCCGGAATTTCACCGCCGTACTGGTTGATCACCTCAAGCCACTCCTGCGGTACAGAAGAGGAGCCGTGCATGACCAGGTGGGTATCAGGAATACGCGCGTGGATCTCCTTGATGCGCTGGATAGACAGCGTATCGCCCGTCGGCGGCTTGGTGAACTTGTAAGCGCCGTGGCTGGTACCAATGGCGATCGCCAAGGCATCGACGTGGGTTGCTTTGACGAACTCGGCGGCTTCTTCCGGGTCGGTCAGAAGCTGTTCCATATCCAGCTTGCCTTCGGCGCCAATGCCGTCTTCTTCACCGGCCATGCCGGTTTCCAGGCTACCCAGGCAGCCAAGCTCACCCTCAACGGAAACGCCACAGGCGTGGGCCATTTCGACCGTACGACGCGTCACATCAACGTTGTAGGCGTAGTCGGTAGGTGTTTTGCCATCTGTACCCAGCGAGCCATCCATCATGACCGATGAAAAGCCCAGCTGGATAGAGCGCTGGCACACTGCCGGGCTGGTACCGTGATCCTGGTGCATAACCACCGGGATATGCGGGAACTCTTCAACCGCGGCCAAAATCAGATGGCGCAGGAAAGGCGCTCCCGCATATTTACGCGCGCCCGCCGAGGCCTGAACGATAACCGGCGAGTCGGTTGCGTCAGCCGCTTCCATGATGGCGCGCATCTGCTCAAGGTTATTAACGTTGAATGCCGGAATGCCGTAGCCATATTCGGCAGCGTGGTCGAGCATCTGACGCATGCTGATCAAAGCCATGGGATCACCTTCTTTAAGTTATCAGTGTGAACGAATGCGAAAATTTGCAGGTTCAATTCGTTTAATGTTAACCGCGTTTGGCGGCTGCTTCGAGCGCAACAACAGCAGGTAGCTGCTTACCTTCAACGTACTCAAGAAATGCGCCGCCGCCGGTTGAGATATATGAAACGCGATCAGCAATAGCATATTTGTCGATGGCGGCTAACGTATCACCCCCGCCCGCAATAGAGAATGCTGAGCTGTCGGCAATCGCCTTGGAAATAACTTCCGTACCTTTACCAAACTGATCGATTTCAAATACGCCGACCGGGCCGTTCCACAAGATAGTGCCCGCATCTTTGAGGAGACTGGCCAGATGTGCAGCAGTCTCAGGGCCAATATCCAGAATCATTTCGTTATCAGCCACCTGATCAACCGGTTTGACTACCGCCTCAGCGGATTCTGAAAACTCGGTCGCCACCACGACATCGGTAGGCAATGGAATCGATACTTTCTCCATGAGTGCTTTCGCCTGGGCAACCAGGTCAGCTTCATGGAGCGATTTGCCCACATTATAGCCCGCTGCGGCGATAAAGGTGTTGGCGATGCCGCCGCCGACGATCAGCTGGTCACACTTCACTGAAAGTGCATTGAGCACGTCGAGCTTGGTGGAGACTTTAGAGCCACCCACGATTGCCGCCATCGGGCGGGCCGGGTTAGCCAGAGCTTTTTCAAGCGCATCCAGCTCTTGGGCAAGCAGGGGGCCTGCGCAGGCACTGGGCGCAAAGCGGGCAACACCATGGGTCGATGCCTGGGCACGGTGAGCCGTACCAAACGCGTCCATTACGAATACATCGCAGAGCGCTGCGTACTGTTTGGCGAGTTGCTCAGCGTCTTTCTTTTCGCCAACGTTGAAGCGCACGTTCTCAAGCAGTACGACATCGCCATTTTCAAGCGTTGGCGGTGTCTCAAGATAGTCGCTAACCAAGGTGACCGGCTGGCCTAGCAGGCCGCTTAAATGTTCTGCAACAGGCGCCAGGGAAAACTCATCGGCGGCCTCGCCTTCGGTTGGGCGACCAAGGTGGCTCATCAGCATCACCTTGGCGCCAGCATTCACGGCTGCCTGAATAGTGGGAAGCGCCGCTTTCAAACGCGCATCGCTAGACACTTTGCCGTGCTTGATCGGCACGTTAAGGTCTTCACGAATCAGCACGCGTTGCCCTTCCAAAGGCAGGTCAGTCATTTTTTGCACGTTCATGTGAGCGGTTTCCTCGTCTTCCAGGCGGTGAATCAGATAGGTGATATGGCAGCCAACGCTATGACAATCAAAGCCATGACCAACAATGCTAGGCAGCGTTTTCCTTGGAAATAACCGCAAGCCGTTGCGCAATATCGAGCATGCGGTTGGCAAATCCCCATTCGTTATCAAACCAACATAAGAGCTTGATCAAACGTTTGCCAGCCACGCGGGTCTGTGTTGCATCTAAAATGCCCGAGCGTGGGTCGTGATTAAAATCAATCGATGCCATGGGCTCTTCGGTATAGCCCAGCACGCCGGCCAGACGCTGCTGGCTTGCGCTATGTAACAGGTCGTTGACTTCCTGAGCACTGGTATCGCGGCGCACCGTCAGCGCGGCATCCATGGCAGACACGTTGATAGTGGGTACACGTACGTGCAGACACTCAAAGCGTTCTGTCAGGTGAGGCATCAAACGGCTGATACCACGTGCCAGGCCAGTATCGATCGGCACGATGGACTGCATCGCGGAGCGGGCCAGGCGCAAATCGGTTTGGTGATAGGCATCAATCACCGGCTGATCATTCATGGCCGAGTGAATGGTAGTCGTGACGCCGTGCTCCAACCCCAGCGCTTCGTCGAGCACGGTCAATAAGGGAACCAGACAGTTGGTGGTACACGACGCCGCCGATAAAACCCGCTGTGAGGGCGCAAGCTCGTGCTGGTTAATGCCCCACACTACTGTCGCGTCGACATCGCTTTCCGCCGGCTGCGAAAACAGCAGACGCTTAGCACCTGCAGCCAGATGTTGCTCGGCCGTCGCGCGATCTTTAAAGCTGCCCGAGCATTCCAACACCAGATCAATATCTAGCGCTTTCCATGGGAGCTTACGAGGATCTTGTTCACACACAACGTGAATACGCTGACCGTTGACGATCAGCGCTTCGCCATCATTCTCGACATCGCCAGGAAAACGACCGTGGGTGGTGTCATAACGGGTCAGATAGGTAATCGTCGCTAAGTCTGACAACTCATTGATGGCGACAACCTCAAGCGTAGGGTCGTTGCGCTCAATCAGCGCACGCAATACGCACTGGCCAATACGCCCATAACCATTAATGGCGATGCGATACGTTGGTGTGGCGTGCGTCGAGGCAGAATTAGCCATGTAAGAAAGCGGCTCTTATAAAAAGTGGATCAATGACCGTGGGTAATGAAACGCACTGGCGATGATAACGTATTTCAACCACCTACGCCTATCAGACGCCAAGCCAGCGGCAGTATGAGAGCCGTAAAAATACCCGTCAGGCTCATTCCCAGCGAAGCAAACGCACCAGCGGCGGGGCTGATTTCAAACGCTCTCACCGTGCCGATGGCGTGGCCGTTAAGCCCCAAGGCAAAGCCAATGATGCGGTCATCATCGATCTTTAAAAGCCGTGCAGCAAGGCCCACAAATGCCGCCGTGGCAACGCCGGTAACCAGCAGCGCACCTAACAGTAACGCCACCGAGCCGCCAATTTGCTCGGTAATACCGATAGCAATAGGCGCGGTGACGGATTTGGCGGCAAGAGAAGCCAGAATTTGGGGAGAGCTGCCCATAAGCCAGGCAATGGCCAAGGCATAGCAGGCAGCAAGGCTTGCTGCGATAGGCAGACAGATGGTCAGCGGTCGCCACAGTGCACGTATATGCGGCATCTGCTGATAAAGCGGCATGCCCAGTGCGACGGTGGCGGGCCCGAGTAGAACCGTTAGCCAGGACGCATCCTGCCGATAAGCTGCATACGGCAGGCCAATAATCGCTAGGATCGCGGCCAGCAACAGCGCGGCAATTAAAATAGCCGGTAACCAGGTAGGCTGCTTGAGCTTTTTAAATACCAGGTTGCCAAGCAGGTACGCGGTAAAGGTCAGCCCAACCGCAAACAGCGGTGTTGCGGTTAAGGCGTCAGGCAAAGCGTTAGCGGACATGCGTTTTTCCCATCAGGCGCTTGAGCAGCCACAGCGTGGTAATCACGCTGAGCAGCGTCCCAATAATAAGCGCACAGAGAATCGCCAGCCACTGGCCGGCGAGCTCATCAAGAATAAAAAAAACGCCCACGACGCCCGGCATGATCAGCATGGCAAGCAGGCCGATCAAGGGCTGCGCCGCGGCGGCGATCGTTGAGGGAACACGGCCCCAGACGGCAAGCGTAGCGGTTAGCAACAGCATGCCGATGACGCCGGATGAAACCGGAAGGCCGGTGAAGTGAACCATCACTTCACCGATCAGCCAGTAGCTAATTAGCCATAAAAAGCCATTAAGTGCGGGCACTGTTAGCCAAGCAGTTCGTCAGCGTGCTTAAGGATATTTTCAACCGTAAAGCCGAAGTGCTTGAACAGCTCACCCGCGGGCGCCGACTCACCGAACGTGGTCATGCCGATCACACGGCCGTCCAGACCTACATACTTGTACCAGTAGTCGGCATGGGAGGCTTCAATGGCAATACGCTTGGTGACCGCTTTGGGCAGCACGCTTTCACGGTATTCGGCATCCTGGCCGTTGAAGCGGTAAGTGGACGGCATGGAGACCACGCGTACCGCTTTACCCTGCTTTTCAAGCTCGGCGGCGGCGTCCATGGCTAGCGCCACTTCTGAACCGGTAGCAATCAGGATCAGCTCCGGCGTGGCATCAGAGTCTTTGAGCACGTACCCGCCACGCTGGATAGAAGCCAGCTGCGCTTTGGTGCGTGACTGGTGCGGCAGGTTCTGACGCGACAGGATCAGCGCCGTGGGGCCAGAGTGACGCTTGATGGCCGCATCCCAGGAGGCGGCGGTTTCCACGGCGTCACACGGGCGCCAGGTATTCAGGTTTGGCGTCGTGCGCAGGCTGGTCAGCTGCTCGATGGGCTGGTGGGTCGGGCCATCTTCACCCAGGCCGATCGAATCATGTGTGAATACGTAGATCGCCTGCTGGCCCATCAGCGCCGCCATACGTACCGCGTTACGCATGTATTCCATGAAGATCAGGAAGGTCGCGCCGTAAGGCACAAAGCCACCGTGCAGGGCGATACCGTTCATCACGGCACCCATGCCAAACTCACGTACGCCATAGTGCAGGTAGTTGCCGCTGGCATCTTCAGGCGTGATTGCCTTGGCATCCTTCCAGAACGTCAGGTTGGACGGGGCAAGGTCGGCACTGCCGCCGAGGAGTTCCGGCATCTGCGGGCCAATCACGTTAAGCGCTTCAAGCGACGCTTTACGGGTAGCGATGCTGTCGCCTTTTTCCTGGGCCTGCTGGATCAACGCTTCGGTAGCGAGCTCAGCCGGCAGCTGGCCTTTCATGCGACGCTTGAACTCACGCGCTTCGGTCGGGAAGGCATCGCTATAGCGGGCAAAGCGCTTTTCCCACTCCTGCTGACGGGTTTTACCCGCGTCACGTGCATCCCAGGCAGAGTAGATCGGCTCGGGAATATGGAACGGCGCGTGCGGCCAGTCGAGCTGCTTGCGCGCCAGGGCGACTTCTTCTTCACCCAGCGGCGAGCCGTGGGACTCTTCCTTGCCCTGCTTGTTGGGTGCACCAAAACCGATGATCGTTTTGCAGATAATCAGGCTGGGCTTGTCGTCATTCTGCTTGGCAAGCGCGATGGCTGCCTGGATCTC
This sequence comes from Halomonas sp. AOP43-A1-21, assembly GCF_052376775.1. Lineage (NCBI taxonomy): Bacteria > Pseudomonadati > Pseudomonadota > Gammaproteobacteria > Oceanospirillales > Halomonadaceae > Halomonas > Halomonas sp. AOP43-A1-21. The sequence goes on from NZ_JBQSWC010000042.1 coordinate 10,637, forward strand.
TTCAGGCTTGTGACCATCGACGTTGGGCACCACGTGCCAGCCGTAGGCTTCAAAGCGTTTGGCGGTATCGTCGGTAAACCAGCCTTCGACTTCGCCATCGATTGAGATGCCGTTATCGTCGTAAAGCGCGATCAGCTTACCCAGCTGTTGGGTACCCGCCAGCGACGCCGCCTCGTGAGAGATACCTTCCATCAGGCAGCCATCACCCAAAAAGCACCAGGTGTTATGGTCCACAATGGTGTAGCCGGGGCGGTTGAACTGGGCCGCCAGGGTTTTTTCAGCAATCGCAAAGCCGACCGCGTTGGCAAAACCCTGACCCAAGGGGCCGGTCGTGGTTTCAATGCCTGGTGCGTAGCCAAATTCCGGGTGGCCAGCGGTGGGCGAGTGTAGCTGACGAAAATTCTGCAGTTGTTCCAGGCTTAACTCATAGCCGCTTAAATGCAGCAGTGAGTAGAGCAGCATTGAGCCGTGACCATTGGACAGCACGAACCGGTCGCGATCGGCCCACTTGGGGTCTTCGGGGTTGTGCTTGAGGTGATCATTCCACAGCACCTCGGCAATATCAGCCATGCCCATGGGGGCGCCAGGATGGCCGGACTTGGCCTTCTGAACAGCATCCATGGAAAGGGCGCGAATGGCATTGGCCAGCTCAAAACGGGACGGCATGGGGGTGCTCCTCGCCTGAAAACGTAAATAATGAAGGCGCTATTGTCGCTGACTTCCCACGTTGCGGCAAATGCGGCGGCAAATGTAGCGGCAAATTATAGGGCACATTCTGGGAAGAACTCTCAACAGCGTGTAGACTCTGCCTCCCGAAGCGGTGGTCAACCTGGTTAATGCCGCTTCCTTTATGGGCAGGGAACCTCCTGCCGTGATTTCCTGCTGATGCTGCGAGTAGTGTGCAGCCGTCATACAGAGGGTCGAGAGCGCGATGAGCGAATATTCCCTGTTTACCTCGGAGTCTGTCTCCGAAGGTCATCCCGATAAAATTGCCGACCAGATTTCGGATGCGGTGCTGGATGCCATTATCGCCCGGGATAAACAGGCACGGGTTGCTTGTGAAACCATGGTGAAAACCGGTGTGGCGATTATTGCCGGTGAAATTACTACCTCGGCGTGGGTGGATCTGGAAACCCTCGTCCGCGATGTGATTACCGAGATAGGTTACACCTCCTCCCACGTGGGCTTTGATGGCGCAACCTGTGGCGTGATTAACCTGATCGGCAAGCAGAGCGTCGAGATTGCCCAGGGCGTTGACCGCACCAAGCCGGAAGACCAAGGCGCTGGTGACCAGGGCCTGATGTTTGGGTACGCGACCAACGAAACCGATTCGTTTATGCCCGCGCCGATTCATTACTCGCACCGTTTGGTGGAGCGTCAGGCTGAGCTGCGTAAAAACGGCCTGCTGCCGTGGCTGCGTCCGGATGCCAAAAGCCAGGTAACCTTCCGCTATAACGAACAGGGCCAGCCGTGTGGCGTTGATGCAGTAGTTCTATCGACGCAGCACGATCCTGAAATCGATCAGGAAGACCTGCGCAAGATGGTCAAGCGCGAAATCATCGAACAGGTGATTCCGGCAGAATGGCTCAACGAGAACACCCAGTACCACATTAACCCGACCGGCAAGTTCGTGATTGGCGGCCCGGTAGGTGACTGTGGTTTGACTGGTCGCAAGATCATCGTTGATACCTACGGCGGCATGGCGCGCCACGGCGGCGGTGCGTTCTCGGGCAAAGACCCCTCAAAAGTAGACCGTAGTGCGGCCTATGCGGGTCGTTATGTGGCCAAGAACGTGGTCGCGGCAGGGTTGGCCGATAAGTGCGAGATCCAGGTCTCCTACGCGATCGGCGTGGCGGAGCCGACGTCGGTTTCAATCGATACCTTCGGCACCGGTAAAATTGACGATGCCCAGATTGTTAAGCTAGTGAGCGAGCACTTTGATCTGCGGCCTTACGCGATCACTAAAATGCTCGATTTGCTGCACCCGATGTATCAGCTGACCGCTGCCTACGGCCACTTTGGTCGGGCACCGTTTGAGCACAGCTACACCTGGAGCGACGATAAAGGCGAGCAACATACTGAAACCTTTACCGCCTTCCCTTGGGAGAAGACCGATAAAGCCGACGCATTGCGTCAGGCCGCCGGTTTGTAAGCGATTCGCTAGGCTGTTTGTAAGAGAACGTCCCTTTGGCTCTGCCAGGGGGCGTTTTTTTATGCCCCCTGTTTTAGGCTGAGTCATGCAACAGGCTGAAGCATACAATCATAAGGGGAGGGCGTTATGCCAGCAGTACGGTGGGGACGGCGCATTGGTGGACTGGTGTTAATCACAATGTGTGTCATGGCGGGCAGTAGCGTGATGGCGGCATGTCCTACTTGGCCTAGTGAGCGCCTTAAGCATGAAACTCGTGCACTCGCCGCGCAAATTGCCCAGTGGGACCATGCCTATCATGAAGAAGGCGTCTCGCTGATTGATGATGCGCTCTACGATCAAGCCGTTGACCGGCTCCAGGGCTGGCGCGCCTGCCTGAATGACTCCACTTCCCACCAGCCGCTTACCCGCCGAGTAACGTCCAGCCGCGGCACTCTCGAGCACGCGGCCGCTCAGCAGGGGCTGGATAAAACCAACGAAGCCGGCGTGCGGCGTTTTACCAGCCGGCGGGAAAACCTCTGGATACAGCCTAAAGTGGATGGCGTTGCGGTGACGCTGCGTTATCAAGCAGGCGAGCTGGTGGAAGCGGTTAGTCGGGGCGATGGACAACACGGGCAGGATTGGACGGCCCGCGCCTTGCAATTGCCCAACGTGCCTAATGCTCTGCCCGACACTATCTCAGCCATTTTTCAGGGCGAGCTCTATTGGCAGCTTGAAGAGCATATTCAGTCTCATGCGTCTGACTCTGGGGCACGAGGGGCCGTGGCGGGCGCTATGGCTCAGGCAAATCCCTCTCCGGACGTGCTGGCACGAATTGGGCTATTTGTTTGGGGTTGGCCAGATGGGCCGACCGCCATGAACGAGCGACTGACCCAGCTTAGCGCGCTGGGTTTTGATACGGCCCGCTATACACATCGGCTGGATGAAGAGCACGGCGCAGCCTACTGGCGGAACACATGGTTTAACAACGCGTTGCCGTTTGCCACCGACGGTGTGGTCGTTAAGCAGGCTGTGCGCCCAGGAATCGTCAGCTGGTCGACCGCTTCGCCTGAATGGGCGATAGCCTGGAAATATCCGCTGCAGAAAGTGTTGGCAGAAGTGCGCGGCGTGGAGTTTCGCATCGGGCGCACCGGACGTATTACGCCGCTGCTCTGGCTCTACCCAGTTGAGTTGGAGGGGCGGCGCATCAGCCGGGTGTCGCTCGGCTCGCTTGATCGCTGGCAAAATTTGGATGTGCGCCCCGGCGATCAGGTCGCCATTACCTTGGCAGGACTGACTATTCCACAGGTTGACGAAGTGGTATGGCAAACCCTGGAGCGTACGCCCGTCGCGGTACCCGCCAATGAAAACTACCATCTGTTGAGCTGTTTCCAGACAAGCCCCGGCTGCGATGCCCAACTGCTGGCACGGCTAACCTATCTTGGCGAACAGCTTGAACTTCAGGGGGTGGGCGAAGGGACCTGGCAGGCGCTAATGGACGCCGGGTTAATCGAAGACCTACTCAGCTGGCTGGCGCTTGATCAGGCCGAGCTTCGCCAGGCGCATGGTATTGGCGCTGCGCGTTCCGAGACGCTTTATGAGCAGTTTCAGGCCGCGCGGACAGCGTCCTATAGCGCATGGCTACAGGGCCTGGGCATGCCGCCTGCAGGTAGTGCCGACCTAGAACGCTGGCCTGCTTTAATCGGTTACCAGCATGCGGATTGGGAAGCGCTGCCTGGCATCGGGCCGGGCAGGGCGCAGGCCCTCCAGGCGTTCTTTTCGCATGCCCAGGTGCAGGTAATGGTCCGTACGCTTCAGACATTTGATGTTGATGGCTTTGAATAGCCGCGACCGTTAGCCAAGCCCCGTGGCGCGCAGCATAACGCCCAGATAGAACGGAATCAGCAGCGGAGCGAGTAGTGTGGTGACCAACACCGCGAGCGCTCCTTTTTGCGGCTGAATACCCAGCTCCATGGCGACGACCACCACATTGGACGCCATGGGCACAACACCTAACAGCAGTATCGCCATGGCCAGCTCCGCGGGTACCGGCATGAGCATCTGTAACAGCACGACCGCGGTGAAGGTGGCGGCTGGCCAGACGATATAGCGCAGCCCAACGCAGGCAGCAATAAAGCGCGTATCCCAGGCGGCGAGCGTCACTTGGCTAAGCGTCATGCCAATAATCATCATGCCCAACAGCGTGTAGGTCGCGGGGAAGACATCCAGCGAACTTGCCAAGGCTGTGGGTAGCGTGACATTCAATGAGCTCAGCAGCAGTGCGAGCAAAAACGCGTAGATCAGCGGCAGGCGGCTAATCTTGATCAGGCTTTGGCGAATCGAGAAGTGGCCGCGGGCACTCAGATAAAACCCCACGGTAAATTCATACAGATTAATCCCCAGCATGCAGAACAGATAAAGCGTTACGCCTTCTGGGGGCAGCAGAATCAGCGCGACCGGTAAACCAAAATAGCCGGTATTACCAGTGCCCGATGAAAACGCCAGCAAAGCGCCTTCCTGAGGGCCAAATCGGTGCTGAGTCACGCGCCGTACCAGCAGCGCCAACAGGCTGACCAGAATAAACAGCGCCAATGTTAAGATTAAATAGTGAGGGGTCGGCCCGCCGTTCATCAGTGCGCGAAAGATGGTTAAGGGAGCAATCAGATAAACCAGCAGCGTAGCAATGGGGCGTGGGTCGATTTTTAAACGCTGTGCCGCGATCCATCCCAGGCCCACAAAGCTCAACAACATGAGTAGCGGTCCCATTAAAGCGCTTGGGGATAGCTCCATATGCCCTCCTGGCGGCATCAAGCGGTGAGTAACATGAGCAGAATTAAAGGCCAAACGTGGAATCTTTCATTAGCCCCGGCGCATTATAACGGCGAGAATACCCCAAAGTATCACTATTTATTATTGTTCTGCATGAGGAAATCCCATGAGCAGCCAAGAACATCCGCTAGGTATCAGCTTTGAATTTTTTCCGCCCAGCACCGATGCTGGGCGTGACAAGTTGATGCTGGTTCGCGATGAGCTGGCCGCCCGCAATCCGCGGTTTTTCTCAGTAACTTATGGCGCGGGAGGCTCCACTCAGGCGCGTACCCGGGACACCGTGCGTACGGTTAGCCAGAGCGGCGTGCAAACGGCCCCCCACCTTTCCTGCATTGGCAGCGAGAAAGCTCAGCTGCGTGATCTGCTGACGCAGTACCGCGAGGAAGGGGTCAAAAGTCTCGTCGCACTGCGTGGTGATATGCCATCGGGAATGGGCAGTATTGGCGAGTTACGTTATGCCAATGAGTTGGTGGAGTTTATTCGTGCGGAAACCGGCGATCATTTCGATATCGCCGTAGCGGCCTATCCTGAGTCTCATCCACAGGCAGCGAACCTAGATAGGGATGTGGAAAACTTCGCGCGTAAAATGAAGGCAGGCGCCAACATGGCGATTACCCAATACTTCTTTACGGCCGAGGCGTACTTCAATTTTGTCGATAAGGCGCGAGCGCTGGGCGTTAATCAGCCGATTATTCCTGGGATCATGCCAATCACTAACTATACCAAGCTTTCGCGCTTCTCCGATGCCTGTGGCGCAGAGATTCCTCGCTGGATGCGCAAGCAGTTGGAAGGATACGGTGATGATAGCGATGCAATTGCCAAATTTGGTACTGATGCTGTGAGCAGGCTTTGCCAGCGGCTCTTGGACGGCGGCGCACCGGGGCTGCACTTCTATACGCTTAACCAGTCCGCTCCGGTATTGAAAGTGGTGGATAATCTGGTTGGCTAACAGCGTATTGAGCTTTCGATTTAAACGGTGCCAAATCAAACGCCCCGCTCAATTGAGCGGGGCGTTTTACGTTATGACGTTTTATTTTATAGTTTGCTACTAACTCGCTGGCGCTTGCATCTTGTCAGTGTGTTTGCCACCGCCAAACTGCTTGCGCTGTATCATCACAAGACCCGCACCGATCGCCAGACCGGCGATATCCGTGTAAATGCCGCCATAGATCATGCACAGCGCGCCAATCAGCATTATCACGCGTTTTAATACATTCACCGGGCCAAAGAACCAAGCCTGCACCATGCCTGATAGCAGGATGATACCCAGCATGGCGGTGATGCCAACGCGCATAATCTGCAGCGCGGAGCCTTCCATAAGCATGGCCGGGCTGTAGAAGAACATGAACGGCACGATAAAGGCCGCCAGGCCAATTTTGAACGAGGCTACCGAGGTACCCATTGGGTTGTCGCCGGAAATCCCTGCGGCTGCGTAAGACGCCAGCGCCACCGGCGGGGTAATCGCGGAGACCACGGCAAAGTAGAAGACAAAGAAGTGGGCAATCAGCGGCTCGATGCCGATATTGATCAGCCCGGGGGCTACCACCGATGCAGCCACTGCATAGGCGGCCGTGGTGGGCATGCCCATCCCCAGCAGAATGCTGATCAGCATGGCAAACACCAGCGCCAACAGCTGGCTGACGCCCGCTAAACCCAACAGCAGTGAGGAGAAGCGTGCGCCAACGCCAGTTAGTGAAATAACCCCCACGATCAAACCCGCACAGGCACATACGGCGATGATCTGGATAGCCATGGTGCCTGCCAGCTGAAGCGCTTTAAGAATTGCGGTCACCCCCATCTTGTTCGGCGAAATCCAGCTAACGACCGCGGCCGATGCGGTGGCAAGTGTTCCCGCCCGAATCACCGAGTACCCCATAAACAGAGCGACAATCAGGATAATGATGGGCGCAAACAGATAGGCCTGCTTGATGAGTTTGGAAAAGAGCGGAATTTCGTCCTTGCGCATGCCGCGCATGCCTTTACGGGCGGCTTCGAAATCCACCATAAAGTAGATAGACGCAAAGTAAAGGATGGCCGGAATCACCGCCGCAATGGCGATGTCGGTGTAAGGAATGCCGGTGACTTCCGCCATGATAAAGGCGCCCGCGCCCATAATCGGCGGCATGATTTGCCCACCGGTAGACGCCGCCGCTTCAATAGCGCCAGCACTGCGCGCGGGGTAGCCCACTTTTTTCATCAGCGGAATGGTCAGTGAACCGGTGGATACCACGTTACCGGCTGAGGTGCCGTTAATCATGCCCATCAGGCCTGAAGCAAAAATAGATACCTTCGCCGGGCCGCCACGGGCGCGTCCAGCTGCTGCAAAGGCGAAGTTAACAAAGTAGTCACCTACCTTTGAGGCTTGCAGGAACGCGGCAAAAATAATGAACAAAATAATGTAGGTCGAGGAGACGGCGGTGGTCGGACCCAAAATGCCGGCGTCGGTATAAACCTGGCTGAAGAAGCGTTGCAGCGATAGACCCGGGTAGCCCAAAAAGCCTGGCAGGTATGGCCCAACAAACACATAGCCCAGGAACACCGCCGAAATTATTACCAGCGCCAAGCCGGCCACGCGCCGGGTTAGCTCCAAAATAAGCAGCGAGCCGGCAATGGCTGCCCAGGAGATGCCGGGAGGCGCAAACGAGGTGCCGGTCGACATCCGCATGCTGGTATTGAAGGCCATTAATAAATAGCCCGCACTGGCCAGCGCACAGATCATGAGCACCAGATCTGCGGGGTTGAAGCGGTGGCGAGTCTGACGATAGAACCATGACAGCACGATGGCTGCGGCCGTTGTGGCCATTAACGGATAGCCGTAGTGCAGCGTCTCGACCGCGGCGTCGATGCGCATGGCGCCGCCGTTAATGGTTTGTTGCATCAGAAAGACTTGCGCAAGCGTATAAGCCGCAGGCACCAGCAGGGCGTAGCTCGCCCATTTAAACCATGCCGGTGAGGCGGTTTGGTGATCCTCTGCAAAGCGGGCGCCGGCAAATAGTCCATAGCCTAGGATTAAGGCACCAGCGATGTGAACGATACGAAACGACCATGTTTCCATGGGGTACACGTTCAGTGAAATCAGGTGAAAGCTTGAGTAGGCAATGGCCAGCGTAGCAAATAGCAAAAACTGCCAACCGGTAAAGACACGGCGGTTAGGCTCAACGACTTCTTCATCAACGCCCTCAGCAAGAATAGGATCGGGTGATGAAGCAAGTAGGGCATCATCCTTGAGGCCGTTGGGGTTTTGGGGGGTCGCGGGACTCATCAGAGTTCACCCTCACAGCAGGAGCAAAAAAAGGAGCAGTAGCCAAAACTGCCCCGCCTGAAGAGTCAGTTACGGGGCAGTCAGATGGTGCGTAAGGTTTAGTTGATCAGGTCTTCAGAAATTTCATAGCCGTTCTCTTCGTACCAACGTGCTGCACCCGGGTGGAAGGGCAGAACATTGTTATGCACGATGTTTTCCGGAATGCTGGTTTCAGCACTGCGGTGGATAGAGCGCATGCGATCGTTGTTTTCCATGGTGGCCTTGGTCACTTCATAAATGAAGTCTTCTGGCAGGTCACAGCCGGCAATCGCAAAGTTCCACATGGAAACCGCGCGTGCATCATCTTCAAGCGTTGAGTACGTGCTGGCCGGAATATTGAATTCGGCTACTGGGAAGGCTTCCAATACGGTGGCAAGCTCATCTTCGGTAAATTCGATGATGTTCACATCCGTCTGTACTTCTAACTGGCTAACGGCTGGGATCGGAATACCGGCGGCAAATGCCACTACGTCCAGCAGGCCATCCTGAAGCTGTCCGCCGAGGTCAGACCAACCGCCGTTACGACGCTCGAAGTTGACGCCCAGGGTTTCAAGCATGGCGGGGAAGTAGGTGTCAGAGGTCGAGGCTGCGGGACCGAAACCGATGCGCGCGCCATCCGGAATGTCTGAAATGGACTCGATGCCGGAGCTTGAAAGGGCGGCAATCGAGAACGGCGTTTCATACATTGGGAACAGGGCACAGACGTTATCCATCATCAAGCCCGGGGCCAGCGGGCTTTCGCCTTTCACCGCGTCAGACGCAGGACCCATCGTGGTCAGACCGAAAGCCATATCGCCACTGTGTACCAACGCCAGGTTCTGGGTCGGGCCACCGGTGACTTCGCCACCGCCAGAAACGCCCAGTTCGTCAGCGATAAAGTTGGCCCAGCCCGAACCGTACACGAAAAACGTGCCGCCCTGGCTTGCGGTACCCACGGTAAAGTTTTCGGGCCAGTCAGCGCGGTCCGCGTGAGCGCTGGCGGCTACAAGCAGGGCTGCACCACTAACCAGTAGAGCGAGAGTTTTCGGCATCATCGTGCGCATGGCATGTTTCCTAAGCTGTTATTGGGATTATGGACTGGCAGGCGTGTCTACATGCCAGTAGCAATCGTTATTGAGCACTTATTTAATAGCGATTGTTGTGCCATTTAGAGACTAAATTAATAAAAACATGTCTTTATGAAATTTTTATTCAACTTTAGTGGAGATACAGTAATCGCGAAGTGTCTGGTAATTCGCACGCAAGCAGGTAGATAGTGTGCGGTTTTCCGCTCACTATTGAATGGAAAACAGACAAATAGGCAGGAGTTAAGCAAGAGGAAATAGTAAAACAGTGGCCAAGCGAGTTAGCAGCCAAGCAATTAAGTAGCTAAGAGAGCTTTTGGCTCTCTTAGCTAGGGCTTAGGTATGGGGATTGCGGGGATCGAGGATTTTTACCGGTTGAACGTCCTGACTTTTCTGCTCCTCGCGCACCTGATTAACCCGGGTGGTTAATTCTGAGGAGCTTTCATCTTCGATAGGCAGCTGCTCAAAAAAATCACAGTTCACGCACTCTCGGTAACGGATGCCGTTCTGTTCCCAGGCGCGAATACGGTCCATTGCGGCGCAGCGGGGGCACGTGACACCCGCAATAAAGCGCTTAACGGTAGACATGGCGTTCTCCAAACGCGCGGCGCCGTCTTATGCTTGGCGCCGCGCTTAGGTCAATAAGCTGAGGTCAGTAAAAAATTAGGCGGCGCGAATGCCGCTATGGCGCAGCAGCGGCTCTACGCTGGGCTCGCGACCACGAAACGCCACGAAGAGCTCGGCCGCGTCGCGCGCCCCGCCCTGCTCTAAAATCTCACGGCGGAAGCGTTGGCCGGTATCAGCATCAAATATACCCGCCTCCTCAAAGGCGCTCCACGCATCGGCAGACAGCACCTCGGCCCACTTGTAGCTGTAGTAACCCGCGGCGTAGCCACCGGCGAAAATATGCGCAAAGCTATTTTGAAAGCGATTGAAGGACACCGCTGGCACCACTGAGACTTCACTGCGTACTTCGTCTAACAGTGCCTGAACGTCGCGGGCTTTGGGGGCACTTAATTCATAGTGCAGGCGCAGGTCAAAGACCGAGAACTCAATTTGCCGCACCATGCCCATGGCAGACTGGAAGTTTTTGGCTGCCTGCAGGCGCTCAACCAGCTCAGAAGGCAGGGCTTCGCCGGTATCTACATGTTTGGCAAGCAGGTTAAGCCCTTCGCGCTCCCAGCAGTAGTTCTCCATAAACTGGCTGGGTAACTCGACGGCATCCCAGGCAACGCCGTTAATACCTGAAATATCGGCAATATGCTGTTTGGTCAGCATATGGTGCAGGCCATGGCCAAACTCGTGGAACAGCGTAGTGACTTCATCGTGAGTCAGCAGAGCAGGCTTGCCCCCAACCGGCGCGGTAAAGTTACAGGTTAAAAACGCCACCGGACGCTGGATGCCGTTATCGGTCTGGCGGCGTACCCGGCAGTCGGCCATCCAGGCGCCGCCGCGCTTGCCTTCGCGGGCGTACAGGTCCAGATAGAACCCGGCGATCGGCTGGCCGTTTTCGGTAATCTGGAAATAGCGCACGTCAGCGTGATAGCGCGAGGCGTCGATATCTTCTTCTACGCGTACTCCATAGAGCCGCTCAACGACGTGAAAGAGACCATCAATCACGTGCGGTGCGGGGAAGTAGGGGCGCAATTGCTCTTGGGAAATCGCATGGCGCGTCTCGCGAAGCTTTTCACTCGCGTAGGCGATATCCCAGGGTTCCAGCGTGTCGATGCCGAGCTCGTCGCGGGCATAGGCGCTTAATTCGGCAAATTCTTCTTTCGCCTGCGGCACCGCACGGCGCGCAAGATCGCCCATAAAATCGAGCACCTGCTCGGGCGATTCAGCCATTTTGGTGGTCAGTGAAAAATCGGCATAGGTCTTAAACCCTAAGAGCTTCGCAAGCTCCTGGCGCAGCGCTAAAATCTCTTCCATGATCGGAGCATTATCAAATGTACCTTCACCCGGGCCCTGGTCGGATGCGCGAGTAACAAAGGCGGTATACACCTCGCGGCGCAGTTCGCGGCTGTCGGCATAGCTAACCACCGGGAAGAAGCTCGGGAAATCCAGGGTGATCCGATATCCAGCGACCCCTTTGGCTTCGGCGAGGGCTTTTAATGTATCCAGCGCGCTTGAGGGAACACCTGCCAGCTCCTCTTCGCTGTCGATGTCCTTATGCCATGCCTGGGTAGCATCCAGCACGTTATTGGAGTACTGGTTGGAAAGCGTAGAAAGGCGCGACTGGATTTCGCCGTAGCGGGCTTTTTTATCGGCGGGTAAATCCACCCCCGCAAGGCGGAAATCGCGTAGGGCGTTATCCACCGTGCGCTGCTGAGCTGAATCTAGCGTGGCCCAGGCATCGCCCTCTTTGAGTGCCTGCCAGCCATGAAAAAGCCCTTCATGCTGGCCGACCCAGGTGCCAAAGGCGGAAAGTTTTTCCAGGCAGGCTTGGTAGGCTTCGCGAAGCTCCGGTGTATTCATGGTGCCGTTTAGGTGGGAAACCGGTGACCATGCTTGGGAGAGCCGGTCGCTTACTGCCTCAAGGGGCACAGCGAAGCTTTCCCAGGTGGGCGGGGTTTTTGAGGCCTGTTGCGCCAAACGGTCAATCGTTGCGCGGTTCTCATCAAGCAATGTTTCCACCGCAGGCACCACATGCTCTGCACGTATTTCAGCGAAAGGGGGAAGCTCGTGCGTCTCAAGCAGGGGATTGCGGGACATAAGCACCTCGTGGGCAACAATTAGGGGGCGCAAAAAAAGCGCGATGATAGTCACAAAATGCGGGCAGTCGGCCACTCTTTCAATGGCAAGGTTTGGTCTCTTGGCGGGCGCCTGCTAGTCTTGCCGCCTTTTAGTGCCCACAATGGCAGGAGTCAACAATGAGCGAAACGCTGGAGCGCTGGGGGTCGAAGCGGGCCTTTATCTTGGCGGTAACGGGTGCAGCAGTGGGGCTGGGCAACATCTGGCGCTTTCCTTATGTCGCAGGTGAAAACGGCGGCGCGGCCTTTTTACTGATTTACGTAGGCTTTGTTCTGCTGTTGGGTATTCCTGTCATGATGGCTGAAATTCTCATCGGCCGAGCGGGGCGCCGTGGGCCAATACAGGCGCTTGGTGCACTGGCCATGGATGCCGGGGCATCTGCTAACTGGCGTTGGCTGGGAATTTTCGGCGCATTCACCGTTTTTTGTATCTTATCTTTCTATTCCGTGGTTTCCGGCTGGTCGATCGAGTTCCTGGTCGCTTCAGTGAACGGGCAGTTCAGCGGTGCAACGGCTGCAGAGATCGGGGCAGGTTTTGATGCATTTTTAGCCAGCCCCGGCTTGCTGATTTTTAATCATTCGCTGTTTTTATTTATGACCATGACGGTAGTCGCCGCTGGCGTCTCAAAAGGCCTCGAGCGGCTTAATAATCTGTTGATGCCGCTGCTCTATGGTTTGCTACTCCTGCTGGCAGGCTATGCCGCTACCACCGATGGCTTTTCTACGGCGTTGGCGTGGTTATTTCTACCCTCGTTTGAGGCGCTAACGCCTACCGTGGTACTGCATGCCATGGGCCACGCCTTCTTTACGCTGGCGGTGGGTGCCTGTGCACTGATGGCGTACGGGGCATATATGCCGGAAGACCAGAGCCTGCCTAAAGCGGCTGTGGCCGTGGCGGCGCTCGACATCAGCGTGGCACTACTGGCCGGTATTGCGATTTTCTCCGTGGTGTTTGCCCAGGGAATGGATCCGGCCGAAGGACCGGGACTGATGTTTGTGACGCTGCCTATCGCCTTTGCAGAGCTGCCCGGTGGCGTAGTGTGGCTAAGCGTATTTTTCCTGCTACTGTTGCTGGCAACCTGGACATCGGCGATTAATCTGGCAGAGCCAATGGTTGTCACGCTGCAAGGCTTGGGGTGTCGGCGAAGCATCGCCACGGCTATCGTCGCGCTGAGCGTTTGGCTAATGGGGCTTTTATCGGCGTTCTCGTTCTCAACGCTTGCCGATTTTCGGCCGCTGTTTGGGCGTAATGTTTTTGAGCTGGTCAGCAGTATTCCGCCCGACGTGTTTTTACCGTTGGGAGGGTTGATGATTGCCATCTTTGCCGCCTGGGTAATGCCGCGGACTACCGCGATGCAAGCACTGGGCGCCGGGGAAGGCGGCTATCTTTTATGGCGTAACGTGGTTCGTTGGGTGTCGATTCCGCTGACATTTATCGTATTGCTGGGCGGGCTGTTATAAACCGTGCCGTGCTAAGGCGCGCCGTATAACCGCTATAAGATAGCCGGTAGGTTCTTTGACGATCAGGAGAGTGCCATGCAAGACACAAACAGTGCGCTAAGAGATTTTAAAGACCAGTCACCGCAGCTGGGCGAGCGTGTGTACATTGACCCGGCAAGCGTTGTGATTGGCGATGTTGTGTTGGGCGACGACTGCTCGGTATGGCCGATGACGGTGATCCGGGGTGATATGCACCGGATTCGTATTGGTGCGCGTACCAGCGTGCAGGATGGCAGCGTGCTGCACATTACCCACGCCAGCGACTTCAACCCGGCGGGCTTCCCGCTCACGATTGGTGAAGACGTAACCATTGGCCATAAGGCTATTTTGCACGGGTGTACGCTGGGCAGCCGAATTCTGGTGGGCATGGGGGCGATCGTCATGGATGGCGCAGTGGTCGATGACGAGGTGATTATTGCCGCAGGCGCGGTCGTTACACCCGGCAAGCACCTGGAAAGCGGTTATGTATATGCGGGCAACCCCGCCAAAGCGCTACGCCCTTTGAAAGATAAAGAACGTGCGTTCTTCCCGTATACGGCGGGCAACTATGTAAAACTGAAAGATCAGTTCCTGGCCGAAGCATGCTTATGATTAACGTTGGCTAAAGCGTTGGCCTACCAACCTTTTTTCTAAATCAGCCATGTTGCAATCTTAAAAAATCTGGTAATTTATCCAGTTTTCTAGGGTGCCGCGACATGGCGAACTTTCGCACGCATATTACGGTAGCGACCGCGGGCGGCATGCTAATGGCGTACGCGGGCTGGCAAGCACAGTGGTGGCCTTCTTCCCAGGCGATATTGATCGTGGCGCTGGTCGCGTTTGGCGGCATTCTGCCCGATATTGATGCGGATCGGTCGCGCTCTATCCGGTTGATTTTTAATATTCTTTCTGTGCCTTCACTGGTGCTGGGCGTGATGCTGCTGGAGTCATGGCTAACGCCGGGCATGCTGCTTCTTGCCTGTGGCGGCATTTACTTCTCGGTGCGCTATCTGGCGGGGATCCTGTTCTCAAAGTTGACGGTGCATCGGGGTATTTGGCATTCACTGCTGGCGGCGGGGCTATGCTCGCTGTTAACGGCGGCGCTGAGTTTTCATCTTTTGTTTCAGCCGCCATGGATGGCATGGTCGCATGGTGCGGCCGTTTTGCTAGGGTTTATCATTCATTTAGGGCTTGATGAGATCTATAGCGTCGATTTGGAAGGGGCCCGGCTGAAACGCTCATTTGGCACCGCGCTCAAGCTGGGTGACAGCCGACGGCCGATGTCTAATCTTTTAATGCTGATTGCGACCTTAACCCTGCTGCCCTGGGCGCCCCCCTGGTCGGTATTAGTCGAGCTTATGCATCAGGGGTCGCTGCTGTGGCGATAGTCATCAGCGTTTAAACCATGTTTTTTGAGCTTGTCGTAAAAGGTTTTACGCGGGATACCCAGGTGGCGGCAGACGTCCGTTACACGGCCATGGTGGCGGGAAAGGGACTGGCTGATCAGACTCTTTTCAAATAGCTCCACCTGGCGCGGCAGGGTGGGTTCCTGGGTATCAGCCGCGGCCCCTTCCAGCAACATGTCTAGGCGATAATCAAACGCCGCCCCCAACAGCACGTAGCGCTCTGCCAGGTTGCGCAATTCACGCACGTTGCCGGGCCAGTC
Organism: Halomonas sp. AOP43-A1-21; assembly: GCF_052376775.1. Taxonomy (NCBI): domain Bacteria; kingdom Pseudomonadati; phylum Pseudomonadota; class Gammaproteobacteria; order Oceanospirillales; family Halomonadaceae; genus Halomonas; species Halomonas sp. AOP43-A1-21. The sequence goes on from NZ_JBQSWC010000042.1 coordinate 25,854, forward strand.
GTGAGCCAGCAGGGCCGCGATGCCATGGCTGTCCAGACTGGGGGCTTCCAGGCCACTACGATTCGCAGCCACAACCGCAAAGTGTTGAAAGAGGAGAGGGATGTCTTCCCGACGTTCGCGCAACGCGGGTAAAGGCAAGGTGACGACGTTGAGTCGGTAATAGAGATCTTCGCGAAAGTGACCTTCTTCAGCGGCGGCCTTTAGGTCCACTTTGGTGGCCGCAATCACGCGCAAGTTGAGCGGGATGACTTCATTGGCGCCCAGTCGCTCGATACTGCGCTCCTGAAGCACACGCAGCAGTTTGACCTGCAGGGCCTGCGGCATTGATTCGATTTCATCCAAAAACACGGTGCCGCCGTTGGCATGTTCAAACTTACCAATGCGCCGCTCCACTGCGCCGGTAAAGGCGCCTTTTTCATGCCCGAACAGCTCAGACTCAATGGTGTGTTCCGGTACGGCACCGCAGTTGATCGCCATAAAAGGGCTGTTGCGGCGCGCGCTGCGCTCATGGATCGCACGGGCGACCAAATCCTTCCCCGTTCCCGTTTCACCAAACAGCAGCACATCGGCTTCTACCTGACTGATGCGCTGGATCATGGCGGCCAGACGCGAGATTACTGCTGTACGACCGACCAAGCGAGGGCCAAGGGCGGCCTGCTGTACTTCCAGCTCGGCTTTAAGGCGATTATTTTCCAGGCTGAGCTGGCGCTTTTCTATGCCCCGCCGTACGACGTCGAGCAACTGATCACCGGCAAACGGTTTCTCCAGAAAGTCCCAGGCACCGGCACGCATAGCTTCCACGGCGGTGGAAATATCGCCATGGCCGGTAATCAGGATAATCGGCAGGGTAGGGTCGCGGTGATGCAGCTCATGAAGTAATTCCATGCCGCCCATGCCGGGCATGCGGATGTCACTGACAATCACCCCTGGGAAATTCTCCGGCAGCGCGGCCAGCGCCTGCTCGGCCGTTTCAAAGCAGTAGGGCGTGTAGCCGGCAAGTTCAAGTGTTTGACTGGCGGTGATACGCAGATGGGGCTCGTCGTCGATCACCATGACCGGCAGTGTCGACGGCTCATGCATGTTTATTATTCTCTTTTAAAAGGTGTGGAGCGTGCGGGTGAGCGGGCGGCGAGTAAGGTAGCGAGATGGTAAAACATGCGCCACCTTGTTCACGGTTCACGACCTGAAGCTTGCCGCCAAGGTCGTCCATGATACGCGAAGAGATGGAAAGTCCCAGCCCTAGCCCGCTTCCTGGTGCTTTAGTGGTGAAAAAGGGTTCAAAAATCTGCGCCATGTGCTGCTCACCGATGCCGGGGCCGTTGTCTATCACGCTGATGGTTACCTGCTTTCCGGTAAGCGTGGCGCTCAGCGTGAGCGTCGGATTAGGGGTCTCTTTCATGGCATGGAGCGCATTGCCGATCAGATTCACCAGCACCTGCTCAAGGCGTACTAAATCACCGGTGACCCATAGCGTGACGTCAGGCCACTGTTGTTCGACGTGAATATGTTCCTCACGCAGGCGGCTTTGAAACAAACGCAGCGCGTATTCAATGCACGCCTGGACGGAAATTGTCTCCTGGCGCTCGCTACTCTTGCGTGAAAACTGGCGAAGCTGCGCGCTGATATCGGCCATGCGTTTGGTTAATTCAACAATTTGTTCCAAGTTGGTGTCGGCCTGATCAACCCGGGAAAGCGCCAGAAAGCGCCGGGCGTTTTCACCATACGCACGAATAGCGGCCAGCGGTTGATTGAGTTCATGGTTGATCCCGGCGGCCAATTGCCCAAGGACGGCGAGCTTGGCGGCTTGAATCAGCTCATCTTGGGTTTGGCGCAGGTTGGCTTCTGCGCGGCGGCGCTCTTCAATTTCATCCGAGAGGCGCTGGTTGCTGGCTACCAAGTCGCGCGTGCGCCGCTCGACACTCTCCTCCAGCTCATCGCGAACGAGGGAAAGCGTTTGCCGCTCACGTTCAGCAAACGCTTCGCGCTCACGGCGTAAGCGCAAACGCTGCCACCCAATCGCGCCACCCAGGGCAATGATTCCATAAAGCCCTCCCGCCATTAGTGCGGCGATCCATTGCGCGCTTATAACCGGCGTTAAGGGTTTAAAAATATGCATCTGCCAGCCAAACTCTGCCACCGGCCGGGTAAGGCTTAAATAGCGGCCGCCACTGAGCGGGCCTTGCGAGAAGCTCACCAACGCGCTGTCAGGTCCATATGTTGTCTCTATATTAATACCCGATGGCGACAATGGCTCCATGGCGTAGCGTCGCGTTGCAAGCAGTGCATCGCGCCGATCATCACTAAGCGGATAGAGCGCGTTCATGCGCAGTTCCGGGCGGCTGGCCATGAAGATTATATTGTCGCTATCAGTGACCAGCAGCTCGGCGTCTTGCTCCGCCCAGCCCTCTTCGACCTCATCCAGCAAGACCTTAATCACCATGACGCCGTCGGGCTGGGCATCGGGAGAGGTATCATCAAGCCAGACGGGGGCCGAAAAGAAGTAGCCGCGCTCCAGCGATTGGGTACCTAAACCGTAAAACCGCCCTTGCCGACCGGCAATGGCTTCCGTGTAATAGCTTCTAAACGCGTAGTTATGCCCAATAAAGGTATTCTGGCGATGCCAGTTGCTGGCAGCGATGGTATCGGCGTTACGGTTAAGCAAATAGACATCAGAGACCCCAGAGGTAAAGCGAAAACGGTCAAGCAGCAAGTTGAGCGGCATGGGGTCTTGGCTGTCTGGAGAGTCTAAAAAACGTTGTACGCCTTCCCTGGTCGCCAGCATTTGTGGCAAATAATCATAGCGCAGCAGGTAACCGTTTAAGTTGGCGGCAGAAAGCCGCAGCTCGTTTTCGGCATCGTCTTGTAAGTTTGATAGCGCCTGCTCGCGGGCCAGTTGAGCGGCTTGCCACATACATAGCATGAGCCCTAGCGGAATCGCGATCAGCCAGAGCAGTCGCCAGCGATGGTCTGAAAGGCGAGGTAAGCGACTCATGCGGGTGTGCTACTGGTACCTTGGGCACGACGCAGGGCTCGCTGGGCGCGGGTTTCCGCTCTGGCCATCTCGAGAAGACCCTCCTCAACGTACACTAGGTGCTCGTGCGCTCGGCTGCGGGCATCTTCAGCACGGCCTTCTAAAATCGCATCTAGCAGGGCGCGGTGCTGCTTCATTAACTGCGAGCGCGAGTCGGGCTTTGCAAAAAGATGGGCGAGGTTATCAACGATGCTCTGCTCTAATAAATGGAAAATGCCTCGAATAGTGTGAAGTAACAGTACGTTATGAGCGGCTTCTGCAATAGCGAGGTGGAAGGCGGCATCTAACTTTGCTTCTTGGGCGGGGTTGGCGCCCACAAATCCACCGTCAAGTTCTTCAAAGCGCTGGATTAATACGGCTTTGTCCGCTGGCGTCGAGCGTAACGCGGCGTAATAAGCCGAAATGCCTTCCATCGCATCGCGAAATTCAAGCAAATCCAAATGAAATTCGTTGTGCCGGGAAAGCATCTCCAACAAAGGGTCGGTGTAGCCGCTGTTGAGCGTTTCATTCACGAAGGTACCACCCCCTTGGCGGCTGGTAAGCAGGCCTCGTGCGGCAAGCTTTTGGATGGCTTCACGTAGAGAGGGGCGCGACACGCCAAAACGTTCAGCAAGCTCTCTTTCTGGTGGCAGGCGCTGACCAGGCTTGAGGCTACCTTCAAGAATCATTGCCTCAAGGCGCTCGGTAATCACATCAGCCAAGCGCTGCTGGCGGAGCGGTGGATAAGTCATTAGTGCAGATCCTCATAATTGGTAAGACCAATAGTAGGGGCTTTAATGGTTTGTCTCAACAGTAAAAGGCTAGCAAATTGGTGACTATTGGCACCGCTTGTTTGGTTTATAACTAAAGTATATGGCCAAAATACGCCGTGATGCGTGATGCGCGTTTGACACGACTGCGGCGCCTCATTACTGTTGATGCAAATTTTTTGTAAATTGGTAAAACCAATTTTATCTAGGGCGTTTAACACTGACGCTTCGATGACCGTTTATAGATAGTACTTATCGATAGTGCATCTGTTTATTGCATAGGGCCTGCCATGATCATTTCATCACCGACGGACTACCGCCTAGCTGCCAAGCGTCGTATCCCCCCGTTTCTGTTTCACTATGCTGATGGTGGGTCATACGCAGAGCATACGTTGCGGCACAATGTTGAAGACCTAGCGGGTATCGCGCTGCGGCAACGAGTGTTGAAGGATATGTCGTCGCTATCGCTGGAAACCGAACTGTTTGGTGAAAAGATGGCAATGCCTCTTGCCTTGGCGCCGGTGGGGCTAACAGGCATGTACGCTAGGCGTGGTGAAGTCCAGGCAGCACGGGCAGCGACCAAGAAGGGCATACCGTTTACGTTATCGACGGTCTCCGTATGCCCAATTGCAGAAGTGGCAGCGGCAGTGGAGCGGCCCATCTGGTTTCAGCTTTATGTATTGAAGGATCGGGGCTTTATGAAGCACGTGCTTGAGCGTGCTAAGGCGGCAGGGGTTAAAACATTAGTCTTCACCGTTGATATGCCTGTGCCTGGTGCGCGTTATCGCGATGCTCATTCAGGCATGAGCGGCAAAAGCGGGCCTATGAAACGTATGCTGCAAGCTGCGTTGCATCCTCTTTGGGCTTGGGATGTCGGTGTGCATGGTCGCCCGCATGACCTAGGCAACGTGTCTGATTATCGTGGTCAGCCGACGGAGCTTGAAGATTATATTGCCTGGCTTGGCGATAACTTTGATCCCTCTATTTCCTGGAAAGATCTGGATTGGATTCGTGAGCAGTGGGATGGCCCAATGGTTATTAAAGGCATACTGGATGCTGATGATGCCCGTGATGCAGTCCGCTTTGGGGCTGATGGCATTGTAGTTTCAAACCACGGTGGCCGTCAGTTGGATGGTGTGCCTTCTACCGCGCGTGCCCTGCCTGCTATTGCAGATGCAGTTAAGGGTGACCTGGCCATCCTGGCTGATTCTGGTGTGCGTAATGGGTTGGATGTAGTAAGGATGATTGCCATGGGCGCAGATACAGCATTGATTGGTCGCGCCTTTATCTATGCGCTTGCAGCAGCAGGTGAGGCGGGAGTTGCTAACCTGCTTGAGCTTTTCGAAAAAGAGATGAAGGTGGCGATGACGCTCACCGGTGCGCGAACAATTGCTGATCTCAGCACCGAGTCATTAGTGCCTGACTCAATTCCTGCGCTTACTTAAATAGAGGGGATGCTACTGCTGGCATTAGGGTAATAGACGAATGTTGGAGTTTTTTTACAAAACCACTTGCCAAGACGGCAGCGAATCCGTAAAGTACGCATCCGCTGCCGGGGACGCACAGCGTTACCAGCGGTGATTGAAGGTGAAAACCTTCGGTTTGTCAGAGAGTTAGAAGAACTCAGCAGCAACATGCTTCGATGTCTTCCAGCGCTTTTTGAAACGAGCCACGCCAGAAAGCAACGTTATCTCGCTTTCTTCGCTCACTCGCTTCACTCACTCAAAACAGTGATTGACAAACACCAGGAAATGCGTAGAATACGCCTTCCTCGCTGAGGCAAGCCAGTTCATCGGTTAGCTAGTTACTTCTTCGGAAGTTCAGCAGCGAAAACAGCTCTTTAACAATTTGATCAGGTAATTCATGTGGGCGCTTGCCGATGAGGGTGATAAATCACCAAATATCAAGGCAAGCGGTCATGAAAACGAAAGTTTGAATGAATTCGTTTGAACCTTGAGCCAAGTTTGATGCGCTTTTGTTACCTTCGGGTGGCGAGTAAGCATCACAATGATTTTAAACTGAAGAGTTTGATCATGGCTCAGATTGAACGCTGGCGGCAGGCCTAACACATGCAAGTCGAGCGGTAACAGGGGTAGCTTGCTACCCGCTGACGAGCGGCGGACGGGTGAGTAATGCATAGGAATCTGCCCGATAGTGGGGGATAACCTGGGGAAACCCAGGCTAATACCGCATACGTCCTACGGGAGAAAGGGGGCTTCGGCTCTCGCTATTGGATGAGCCTATGTCGGATTAGCTAGTTGGTGAGGTAATGGCTCACCAAGGCAACGATCCGTAGCTGGTCTGAGAGGATGATCAGCCACATCGGGACTGAGACACGGCCCGAACTCCTACGGGAGGCAGCAGTGGGGAATATTGGACAATGGGCGCAAGCCTGATCCAGCCATGCCGCGTGTGTGAAGAAGGCCCTCGGGTTGTAAAGCACTTTCAGCGAGGAAGAACGCCTAGTGGTTAATACCCATTA
>NZ_JBQSWC010000043.1:0-26362 GCF_052376775.1 Halomonas sp. AOP43-A1-21
ATCATGAGGATCTCCTGGATGAAGAAACCTCAGTGTGGTCAGCAAAACTCCGCTTGAGAAGATGTGGTTAGTGGCGCGTTTACGACTATCTAATACAGACTTATGGTAATGGCCGTTTGCAACCTTCTCTTGATAAAACTCATGGCTGGGTGGATTATCGGTATTGGCTACATTATGCCGAAGGTTCCTTAATGCCTTTATTAGTTATGCAGCTGGTTTTTAAGCAGGTGCCTAAACAGTCTCCGTGGTTTATTAAGCCGCTGGCTAAGGGTATCGGTGATACGGTTAGTCAGCGCTTCTTAAATCCTCAGCTCAAGCAACATCTGAGTTTTATCGAAAATCATTTAGCCCAAAAAGGTAGCTTTGCGGGTGAGTGGCCAAGCGGTGCTGATATCCAAATGAGCTTTCCGCTTCAGGCCATGCAGGCAACAAGATCTTTGGCTGCATATCCGGCCATTACCGGTTTTGTTGAACGCATTGAAACCAACCCTGCCTGGCAGCGGGTGGTTGAGCGTGCCGGGCCACTTACCATGCCTGGCGAGTAATCCTTATTATGCTCGCGATGTTTGTTTCCCGGGAAATGCTACGTTTGCCTAAATACGGGATGGCGGTACACCGCCCTCGGCGATGGGCTGTCACGGCAGGCGTATTGCTTGGGTCATGCGGCCTCGCTTTTTCGAGCCTGGCTAATGAGACCTTGTTGGTGGGGGCCTACCACAATCCCCCCAAGCTATTTGTCGACGATAGGGGGAAGCTGCGGGGCATTTTGGGTGAGCTGCTTGAAGCGATTGCCAAGCAAGAGGATTGGCAGCTGGAAACCATCGCCTGTGAATTTCAGCATTGCCTTAACCTGCTTGAGCAGGGCGACATCGATCTCGTGCCTGATGTCGCCTGGAGTGAAGAACGTGCTCAACGCTTTACGTTTCATAGTGAACCCGTCATGCACAGCTGGTCGCAGCTCTATCAGCACGAAGGCGAGGGCGTTGAGGCGATTCTTGACCTTGAGAACAAGCGTATTGCGGTAGTGCAGGGATCTATTCAACAGAATTATTTGGCAGCGGTAACGGAGCGCTTTGATGTGATGGTCTCCTGGATGGCTGTCGATAGCTATGCGGAAGGCTTCCAGGCCGTCGCAATGGGGCGGGCTGATTTGGCGGTCTCGGATCACCTGTTTGGCGATTGGCGCGCGCATAATTACGGGCTGTATGAAACGGCGATTATCTTTCAGCCGATTCGGCTTTTCTACGCAGGCTCGCCTGCCTTATCGAATGTAGTGTTGGAACGTATTGACCAAGTGCTGCGCCGCTGGAAGCGGGATCCTCACTCTGAGTATTTCAGCACGTTGCGTGCCTGGCGTGCTGAAGCGCAGCCGCCCGAAGCTATCCCCGTTTGGTTATGGTGGTGTCTTTGGCTGCTGGCCACTTTTTGCATTATCGTGCTGGGCAGTGCGCTGTGGCTTAAACGGCGCATGGCGTCTAACAGAGAGCAGCTCAACGCCAATAAAGTAATGCTGGCAACCATTTTGGATAGCGTTGATGCGTATATCTATATTAAAACGCCGTCCCTGCGTTATCAGTTTGTAAATCAAAAGGTGAGCGAGCTATTTGGTTTACCGGCAGAGCAAATCCTGGGCAAAAGCGATAACGACTTTTTTGACAGTACGACCGCGCACGAAATCGCTCAGGTCGATCGCAGCGTCATGGAGTCAGGTAGAAAGGTCACCATTGAAGAGAGCAATGTCCTGCGAAGCAGCGATCAGGTGCGCACTTTCTTAACCATCAAGATGCCATTGGCATTGTCGCCGGGTGCGCCTGCCAGCCTGTGCGGTATTTCAACCGAGCTGACGGACTACCTGGAAATGCAGTCACGCACTAATCATCTGGCATTTTATGATGTGCTGACAGGGCTACCCAATCGGCGTTTATTGATGGAGTCGCTGACCTGGGAGATCGAACAGGAAAATACCACGCGCCCGTATAGCGCCCTGTTAGTGATCGATCTGGATAACTTTCATTTGGTCAACGATATACAGGGCCACGAAAGTGGCGACCAGCTGTTAATCGATGTTGCCAAGCAGTTGCGCCAGTACTTACCCGAGGGCGCGGTGCTGGCACGCTTCAGCGGCGATGAATTTGTCGCCCTACTGGCAAGACTCGGCGAGCATCAAGCTGAAGCAGCTCTGAGCGCTGAGCGTGCCGCCAGACAGTTGCTGGACGCCGTTGCCCAACTGCGTGTTAACCGCTCGTTACCGGTTAATGCAAGTATCGGCATTGCGCTGTTCGATGGTGCCGATCACAGTATGAACAGCGTGCTACAACAGGCCGACCTGGCGTTACAGCAGGCCAAGACGGCGGGCGGCAGCACGCTGCGCTTTTTTAATCAGGATATGCAAACGAGCCTCATTGAGCGGACCAACCTTGAAAGCGATTTACGTCACGCTCTGGAGCGCAAGGAACTGGCACTGCACTATCAGGTGCAGGTTGATCATCAAGGTAAAACGACCGGGGTAGAAGCGCTTTTACGCTGGTATCACCCTCAGCGTGGCTGGGTGCCGCCATCCACCTTTATTCCTCTGGCGGAAGAGAATGGACTCATCGTGCCCATTGGTTACTGGGTGCTTCAGTCTGCCTGTGAACAGCTTGCCAAATGGGCCAATCAAGCCTCTTATGCGGCGTTAACCATTTCCGTTAACGTTAGCTCTGTCCAGTTTCAACAGCCTGAGTTTGTACGCAACCTGGAGGGCCTGCTTGCCCAGACCCAGGCACCGCCAGGGCGGCTGGTCTTGGAGGTAACGGAAAGTCTGCTAATGCGCGAGCCAACACGCGTACGCAATACGATGCTTAAATTGCGCGCCCAAGGTATTCGCTTTGCCATTGATGACTTTGGCACGGGTTACTCTTCGCTTAGCTACCTTAAACGGCTGCCTCTGGATGAGCTGAAAATTGATCAATCGTTTATTCGCGAACTGCTAACGGATAAAGCCGATGCGGCGATTGTCGATACCACCATTCTCCTGGCGGTGAGCCTGGGGTTAACCGTGGTGGCGGAGGGCGTAGAGAAAAAAGAGCAGTTGGATTGGTTAAAAGGTCATGGCTGTTACCGCTACCAAGGCTATCTTTTTGGACGGCCCACGCCCATCGAATACTTATTTGAAAGCTATTAAAAGCGATAACGCCCCGGTTCAGGGCGTTATGCGAAGAGGAAAGCCGAGCCAACAGAGGACGCGTATTAATAGTTGAGAAAGCTTTCTGCGTTAAGCCACAAATGAACCGCAATACTGGCGATATAGCCCAACGCAATAACCGGTGCCCAGCGCAAATGGCCCATAAACGTATAAGAGCCCCGCGCCTGCCCCATTACCGCAACGCCTGCGGCAGAACCGATGGAAAGCAGACTGCCGCCTACCCCGGCGGTTAGCGTAATCAGCAGCCAGTGACCGTGCGACATTTCCGGCTGCATGGTCAGAACGGCAAACATCACCGGAATGTTATCGACCACGGCGGAAACCACCCCAAGCACAATGTTGGCCCAGGTAGCATCCCAATTTGTATAAAGCATGTCGGAAAGCAGGCTCAAATAGCCCATAAACCCAAGACCGCCCACGCACATGACCACGCCGTAAAAGAATAGCAAAGTATCCCACTCGGCCCTCGCCACGCGGTTAAAGACATCAAACGGTACCACGCTACCCAACTGCGCCAGCTTCTTGTTATCACCATGACGACTGTAGCGTTCACGCTTACGCTCCAGCGAGCGGGGTAGACTTTTGCGTAGGTAGAAGCCGAAGAATTGAAGGTAGCCAAGCCCTGTCATCATGCCAAGCACCGGTGGCAAATGCAGGAACGTGTGGCAGATAACCGCCGTTAAAATAGTCAGCAAAAAGAGTACGATAATCCGCCTTGCGCCACGCTTTAGCTGAACATCTTCATACACGCTGGTGGGCTTTTGATTCTTAATACACAGGCTCATTACTATTGCAGGAATCAAGAAATTAACCAGAGAGGGTAAAAAGAGCGTAAAGAACTCCTGGAAATGGATAATCCCAGCCTGCCATACCATCAGTGTGGTGATGTCGCCAAAGGGGCTAAACGCCCCTCCGGCATTGGCGGCGACGACGATATTGATACACGCCAAATTGATAAAGCGCTTATCGCCTTCAGCAACCTTGGTGATTACTGCACACATGAGAAGTGCTGTGGTTAAGTTATCGGCAATTGGGGAGAGGACAAAGGCTAGCCCACCGGTCAGCCAGAATAGCGTGCGATAGCTAAATCCTTTACGCAGCATCCAGGAGCGTAACGCGTCGAACACCCGACGCTCTTCCATGGCGTTGATATAGGTCATCGCGACCAGCAGGAACAGCATTAGCTCGGTGAACTCTAAAAGCGTCATACGAAACGCGTATTCTGACGTGTCAGACATGCCGTTTTGAACGTACACCCAGCCAATAAGACACCAGATAATCCCCGCCGCCACCAAGACCGGCTTAGACTTGCGCATATGAATCTTTTCTTCCGCCATCACCAGGGCATACGCGAGTACAAAAATCGCGACGGCAAAAAAGCCAACGGCCGATGAGGTTAAATCGAGCTCGCCGGTGACTGCCAGGGTCGAGGTGCTATAAAGCGATAGCAAAGCGGCTAACAAAAAAAGCCAGCGACGAGAAACCCGTGGCTGGCCTGGCTCATGATGCTGCGTCAACATAGTGTATTATCCTTTTTTAAGTTTATTAGAAGGCATTAATGATAGAGGTAGATGTAACAACCCGTTTGGCTGCTAAAGACAAAATAAAATCAAAAAAAGCGGTCACTAAACGATGATGGCTTTTTTATAAATTATCCGTTTTGTTAACAGTAAGTTACTTAATAAATATCTGTGCCGTTTAGCGATGAATAAGTGTCACGCTGCTATTGCTGAATCATCCCATGATAATGAATGGATAATAATAAGACGAAGGGTTAATAAAACGAACGTTTAATGACGTTTTGTATTAGCAGCCATTTTTGTTAATTTTATGTAGACGTTGGGCTGGTAGTTTCCAGGTCAGACCGCTTGTATGACGGGTAGTCTCAGGGCGAGCGTCGGCCAGTCCATTTTAGGCCTGAGGAGCGTTCCTGGCGGGCACTTTACATGCTATGTTGGCTGAGCCAGATACGGCTCGTAGCCTGGCTTGTTGAGATACGCCACACCTTCAGCGCGACAAAAAAATCAGACCATTAAGGTCGCTGAATATTAGGAATTGCCCATGCTCCCTTTTCTACGCTCTGCTCTATGTACGCCTTTACTGGTTGTCACCACACTTTCACTAAGTTTCACGGCCCAGGCGGATACACGGGTTACTTATAAATCTGCTACGGCGGGGACCGCCTATTATCAAATGGGCGTGGAGTTATCTGAAGCCATCCGCCAGGGTACGAATGATGACATCGTTCTTACGCTGGAAGAGAGCCAGGGTTCGGTTCAAAACGTAATGGAAGTGATGGCGCGTCAGGGTAACTACGTTTTTACCACGCCTCCGGCTTTAGTTGAGCAAGCAATGGCCGGTGAAGGGCCGTTTGCCGAACGCCAGAACCCGCGTTTTCAGGAGATTCGTGGCCTGTTTCCCATCCCCGCAATTACCATGCACTTCATCTTGGCGGAAGATACAGGCGCTGTAGGTATTGAGGCGCTTGAAGGCAAGCACCTTCTAATCGGCCGCGGCACCTTCGGCGCTCGAGAAGCCGAACGCTACCTAAGGCTGTTCGGGTTGGAGGAGAATGTGCAGATAGCGGATGCTGCGCTAGGCAGTGGCCCCGATGCGCTGAAAAACGGTCAGATTGATGGGTTTGTAACGGCCAGCTCCTATCCAACGCCCAATATCATTGAAGTGGCCGCCAGTATGCCGATTGCGATGGTGAGCCTCACCGATGAGCAAATCGAGATGACCGGTGCAGCGCGCCAGACCATCCCTGGTGGCACTTATCCCGGTATTGATGAGGATGTACAGACCACCTCGTTGCCGGTCATGGCGTATACCACATCACAAATGGATGACGATACTGCCTACATGCTGACGAAAACCTTTTGGGAGCGCCGTGATGCCATGGCTGAAGAAGCTGCATGGTGGAATGGCATATCCCCTGAGCAGCTCGCCAATATGACAGGGACGCTGCATCCTGGTGCTTTGCGTTATTACGACGAAGTCGGTGTCGAGGTTCCTGAGTCGCTACGTTAATTCTCTTCTAAGCAGTGCCGACGCCACGAAGCGCTCTTCGTGGCGTCGCTATTTATTGATGGTTAGTTTTCAACAGGCATAAGGCATGACTCTTTTTTCAACGGCAACATCAAGCGATAAGGCTCCTGCCGCTCGTGGCTGGGTAGCGCTGGGCAGCTTAAGCGTGGCCTTTCATCTGGGACTTATCTTTTACGGTTTGACCCCGGCGCTGATTAGCCGGCCGCTGCATATGGCGCTACTGCTGCCGTGGGTGTTGATATTTATGGCGAAAACGCCTTGGCAGCGGGCAAGTGGTTGGATACTAACAGCGCTAGGTGTCGCGGCGTGTGGCTATATCGCGCTTAACGAAGCGGTGCTTGCCAATCAGTACGGGTTTATCGACAGCCATCTGCAAATGGCTATTGGCGTTTTTCTGATCGCGTTGGCACTTGAGGCGGCTCGGCGAGCCATTGGTTGGCCGCTGCCGTTGGTGGCATTACTTGCCTTGCTGTATGGCGCTTTGGGGCAGTATGTCCCAGGTACATTTGGTCATCCGGGTATTCCCCTACAGAGCATGGTGGGTACGCTTACCATTGCCGAAGGTGGGCTCTGGGGGTCGCTGACCGGTGTCAGTGTAGGCGTTGTCGCAATCTTCGTTATTTTTGGCGCGGTGCTCAACGCGGGTGAAGCGGGCCAGGGGTTTATGAACTTAGCGAGCGCTATGGCGGGCCGCTTGACCGGCGGCGCCGCTAAAGTCGCGGTCATTTCTTCGGCACTCATGGGGTCAATTTCAGGTTCCGCTTCGGCCAATGTGGCGTCTACCGGGGCGATTACTATTCCCTCAATGGTGCGCCTGCGCTACCCAAAATCCTTGGCGGGTGCGGTAGAAGCGGTGGCTTCTTCCGGCGGGCAAATTATGCCGCCACTGATGGGGGCGGGGGCGTTTGTCATGGTCGAACTGACCGGAACGCCTTATACACAGATTATGGCAGCCGCTGTGTTGCCCGCTTTTCTTTACTTTCTGACCGTTTGGGTAGGTATTAATGCTTATGCCACGCGTCACGATCTCCAACCTGTCGCCGAAAACGAGCGGCCCAAGCGAAAAGAAGTGCTGATTACTTCGCTGTTTTTTGCAGTGCCTTTTGTACTGCTTCTGGTATGTATTTTCGTAGGTGGATATACGCCTCAGTACGCAGCGAGCATTGCGATTTTTGCCGGGCTGGCACTTCTGTTTTTTAACGTTACGCTACGCTTCTCTCTACCCGGTTTTGCAGCCCGTTTCATGCTCGCTATGGTGACTGCCGGGCGACAGATTGCCATGATTGGTGCCATCATTATTTGCGCCTCTCTGGTGATAGGCGTGCTCTCGCTGACCGGGCTTGGGGTGAAAATCACGTCGGGTATCCTGTCGCTTTCCAACGATATGCTGTGGCCTGCGCTTTTGTTGACGGCGCTTGCGTGTTTGATTTTGGGTATGGAAGTACCCACCACCGCGGCCTATGTTATTTGTGTCTCGGTAGCGGGACCTGCGCTAACGTCGCTAGGCCTTGAGCCTTTGCTCGCTCACCTGTTTGTGTTCTGGTATGCGCTGCTGTCGACGATTACACCGCCGGTATGCGGTGGGGTCTTTATCGCGGCGGGCATGGTAGGGGAGAACTGGCTCAAAGTAGCGCTTAAGGCCATGGCACTGGGCATCGGGCTTTATATCATTCCGTTAGCGATGGTCGCTAACCCTGACATGATTCGGCTTGCCTTTGACCCTGCTGGGGCGCTGTTTGATACTGCTAAGGTGGCCGTAGGCCTGGGCGCGATCTCCTTTGGCGTCATTGCGAATAAAGCGCTATGGCTACGCCTGGTGCTTGTGGTGGTGGGCGCGCTGCTTATCTTCGCGATCTAACTTGCCGGGTTCGTCGCTGCCAATGTGCGCTAATGTAAAACACACTATTAAAAGCAAAAGCACTATATGCGCAGCGGCGAGTCTTCATTTAAGGCTTCGGTGGCATAGATAACCCAGGTATCAATAGCGGGTCCAAGCGAGCGTACCAAGGTCAGCGTATCAGGCGCCTGGGCCAGTGCTTCTTCTGCACAAATACCGGCCTGATAATGACCCTCAATCAATCCATTGGCGACGGCCACCGTTGTTGGTGCCTCAATGATCGTCTTGAACGCGCTTAAATCAGTGTAGTAACGCGTGGCAGGCTGAAGCGCGATGTGCTCTGGTTCGGGAGCATCACGACGGGCGAGCAGCGCCAGCGGCTTACTGCCCGCAATAAACGTATCTACTGGAAAGGCACGATGCATATAGCGACCTACGCAGTCGGCATGGCTGAAATGTGCCGTACATTGCAGTACATGGGTTAGTTCACTGGCCAGCAGTGCCTCGAAAGCTGCCTCAAACGTATCGAAGAAAATGTATTGGCTGCCTTGCGCCGCCCGACGTTTGAGGTAGCGTCCAGCAATTAACGCATGATTGCTGCCTTCAGGCCCAAGAGTACCAAGAATCACTGTGCTTCCTTATGCTGTTAACGTCGTATGGTCGAGCGCAAGCCGTTGTCGTACAAAACTTAACTAATCACCGTAAAGCTGGCCGTCAAATACGCTATGTATCCCACTAAGAGTAATAGTCCCTCGCCGCGCGATAAGCGCAGACCGGTATAGAGGAATGCAATAAGCAGCGCGGAGGCACCCAGCATTACCCACTGATCAAATGATGCCATGCGTTCCACTAGCGCTAGCGGCTGCAAGAAGGCGGACACGCCCAGTATGCCAAGGATGTTAAAGATATTGCTGCCCAGGATATTACCCACTGCCACATCGGCATGCCGCCGTAGAGCCGCAATGACAGAGACAGCAAGCTCAGGTAGTGATGTACCAATGGCTACAATGGTAAGCCCAATAACCGCTTCTGAAATGCCCATTGCCTGGGCAATACCGATGGCGCCATATAGCAACAGCTGAGACCCGCCGATCAGCAGGGCCAGTCCACCAATTAAGGCCATCATGATAAACAGCGTACTGCTGGGCAGCTTGGTAACTTCGTCTGCCACCGCGGCATGCAGCTCGGCGGAAGGGGTATGCTGGCCACTTTCGCTGCGGTAGGCCCATATTAGATAGGCCGTCAGGCTAACGAGGAGTACGGCCGCATCAAAACGCCCTAGACTGCCGTTGAAAGCTAACGCAATGAATAGTACTGCCGCCAGCATCATCACCAGTCCATCGCGCTTAAGTGCCTGTGGCTGGGTGGTCATTGGACAGATAAGGGCGCAAACGCCAAGAATCAATAAGATATTGCCAATATTGCTGCCGATCACGTTACCAATTGCGATGTCGGGCTGCTGGTTCATGGCGGCGTGAATCGAGACCACCAGCTCGGGCGATGAGGTACCAAACCCTACAATAACGAGCCCGGTAAAAAGCGGTGAAACGCCCAGCCGTTTGGCTCCGGCGACGGCACCGCGAATCAACCCTTCACCGCCTAGCGTTAAAAGCGCAATACCCGCTAATAAACTCAGTCCATAAAGCAGCATAAATGATCTCCACCATGAAGCCTAAACGCCTAATATCAGCGACTATAAGCGTTAATTTAATACATAGCGAGACCGATTCTTTTAACGCTTAAGAAGATAAAATATTGGTCAGGAGTTCACTATTGAAGGGGCGTGTCGGATTTTACTTGTTTGAGCCAGCGCTGTTTAGCATGATTTCTAAGATTTTGAATTTTATCTGTTTCATCCACAATATCTTGACCCAGAATAGTTTCGATAACGTCTTCAAGGGTAATGATGCCAAGCCAGGTTCCATGCTCGTCATAAATCACCCGCATATGGTGACGGCTGGTGAGCATATCTGAAAATACCTGCTCAACGCTTGTGCTGTCGGCGATAGCTCCCATGGGATGCATCAATGCCTGCATGGTGCTATCCGGTTCGGCTTGATAAATCTCAAGCTTATGTATATAGCCTAAGGCCTGTTCGTTAGTGTCCATAACAGGGTAACGTGTAAAAGAGAGCTTGCCGAAGCGTTCATCGAAATCGGCCACGGTCATATCCGGTGCGACCGTTTCACTGACAGCGCGTGGCGTCATCGCCTCAGTTACCGGAATTTCATGCAGGTTAAGAATATTGGTAATGGTGCGTGTTTCATCGTTATCCATTACTTTTTCTTCCAGACCTGCACGCGCTAATACTTTTATTTCGCTACGCAAATCAATACCTCCATCTGCCTTACCCAGCCGCCGGGTAATGATTTTTGATAGCCAGATAAATGGTATTAACACCACCATCAAGATATTTAAAATAGACGGCAGAAAAGGCGCTAAACGACGCCAATAGTTGGCCCCTAACGTTTTAGGAATAATTTCTGAGAACACCAGGATTAAAATCGTCATGACTGCCGAGGCGACAGCGACATAAACATCCCCAAACACAGCGGCTACCTGGGCGCCTATTCCCGTAGCTCCCGCCGTATTGGCAATGGTATTAAGTGTTAAAATAGCCGCAAGTGGGCGGTCGATGTTGGCTTTAAGCGTATCAAGTGATTTATGTAATTTAGGGCGGTCATCTTTAAGTTGGGCAATATAGCTTGGTGTAATGGACAGTAATGAGGCTTCAAGTATCGAGCATAGAAAAGAGGCTGAAATAGTTAAAATAACAATTGTTATTAAAAGTATCATATCGGCTCACAGGATTAAGAGGTTTGATCTCTTTATAGTTAAGCTATTTAAGCTGTCAATGAGTGCTTTAAAGACCTAATTTATGTTGTTAAATATAGGTTCTCAGGATTTTTGTCTCCCTTCTTGGATAATTTCTACTACTCTTTTAATAGCGAAAGTTTGTCTGCTAATTATTAAGAGAATGTTAATGCTTCGTACTAGCCGATATGAAACAAATACGACTCCTAAGGTGTTGATTGAGATAATAAAAATGACGCAGGCACTAATTGATACTTGGCAGGGGACTGTATGAATAAGGAAGCAATAGGCGCCCACGACGCTCCGCATTTTTTACCCATCTCCCCTGAAGTCGAGGTTTCTCGTCGTCAGGTGCTGGTCGGTGGACTTGCGGTAACTGCAGGAAGTTATTTCTTATTGCATTGGCCTTTTAGCATTGCGCAGGAGATTCCAGCCAGCCGTGCGATCGAAAGCAATGTTACGCCTGAGCATGAAGCATTCATGCGTTTTTCCGTTGCCATTACCGGGCATGAAAATCTTCATCCCATTACCGCTCAGCGTATTCACCAAGCCATAAGCGACGCTAATGAAGTTAACGCTGCTCAATTAGAACGTCTTGCGGGACTCGTGCAAGAGAATAGCGACCCCGATACGCTATTGGCTAGCGCAACAAATGCAGGGCTTGAGGAAATGGCCCTGGCGGTGGTGGCCGCCTGGTATACAGGCACTGTCGATATGGGTGAAGACGCCATCGTAGTGGCTTACCCCGAAGCCTTGATGTACCGGACCGTTCAAGACGGCCAAACGGTGCGTACTTATTGTCGCAACGGTCCAGCCTGGTGGGTACAGGATCCACCACCGGCGGGCGTTTCACCTCCCGATATGGAAACCATGGAGGAGCCAGAGACAACCGGCCTGCCTGTAGATGAAGACGCCCCGGCGGTGCCAGAAACCGCACCCAACTAAAAAGCTTTGAATTAAAACCGGCAGGGAATTAATCGTGATGAGAACACCTGATTTCGACGCAAATGGCGATGCGTCGGCAGATGTAGTAATCGTTGGCTCGGGCGTGGTAGGTGCGATGATGGCCGACCAGCTTGTCGCCAAGGGACACTCGGTGCTTGTATTGGAGGCCGGCCCGCGCATTAACCGTGGGCAAATTGTCGAGAACTGGCGCAACATGCCTTTTCAAAACCGGGCAGGGTCTGATTATCAGGGGCTTTATCCTCAATCACCGCTTGCCCCTGCGCCTTTGTACTTCCCCGAAAATAACTATGTGCAGCAGTTTGGGCCCAGCGCGGGCAGTTTTAGCCAGGGCTATTTGCGGGTGGTCGGCGGCACTACCTGGCACTGGGCGGCTTCCTGCTGGCGCCACCTGCCAGTAGATATGCAGATGCAAAGTGCCTATGGGGTAGGGCGGGACTGGCCTATTTCGTATGAAGAACTCGAACCTTACTACTGTTTGGCAGAAGAAGAAATGGGGGTGGCCGGGCCCCACGACCCAGCGCTTCAATCACCCTCCGAGCGTAGCCGACCCTATCCCATGGACATGATTCCCTGGAACTATGGTGATATACGCTTTGCCGAGGTGGTTAACCCGCACGGCTACCGCTTGGTGCCGATTCCCCAGGGGCGTAACGTGCGCCCCTGGCAGGGCAGGCCTGCCTGCTGCGGTAATAATAACTGCATGCCCATTTGTCCCATCGGTGCCATGTATAACGGCATCCATCATGTAGAGAGCGCCGAGGCTAAAGGCGCCAAAGTCCTCGCCGAAGCGGTGGTCTATAAAATCGATACGAATGAAGAAAACCGGATAACAGAGGTTCACTGGTTTGATGCGGATAAGGTGTCTCACAAGGCAAGCGGCAAAATGTTTGTACTGGCCTGTAATGCCTTGGAAACCCCACGCTTGCTGCTGATGGCCGCGAACGAACGCAACCCGCAGGGCATCGCCAATTCTACTGATCAAGTGGGACGCTATATGATGGACCACTCAGGCTTTCACTGTACGTTTATGGCCGATGAGCCGCTCTGGACAGGCCGCGGCCCGGCGCAAAGTAGCTGTATGGTTGGCCCGAGAGATGGCGACTTCCGCTCCGAATACTCATCCAACAAGGTAATTCTCAACAACCTTTCCCGCGTGGAAGCCGCCACTACTGAAGCGTTGAAGCAGGGGCTAGTAGGCCGGGCGCTTGATGATGAGATTCGCCGACGGACTATTTATGGCGTGGACCTTTCGATCAGTCTGGAGCCGCTACCTAATCCCAATAACCGCGTGACGCTAAGCGAGACCCGGCGTGATGAGCTAGGGCTGCCATGCCCCGATATTCATTACGATGTGGGCGAGTATGTTCATAAAGGCGCTGAAGCATCGCATCGCCAGTTGGAGTTTATTGGCAAGCTATTTGGCGCGGCTGAGTTCCATATCACCGAAGATTTAAACGCCAATAACCACATCATGGGCGGCACGATCATGGGAGCGGATCCCCGTACCTCGGTGGTGGATGGTGATTGTCGAACCCACGACCACCCCAATCTATGGTTGCCAGGGGGTGGCGCGATGCCTTCGGCCAGTGTTGTGAACAGCACACTCACCATGGTAGCGCTGGGCCTGAAAGCCGCCGACTCGGTCGCCAAAGAGCTCGGGCGGGGGAACGCATGATTGCCTTACAACAAAGCTCAGCGTTTGGCGCTTTCAAACAAGCAGCCATCATTTCGTCCGTTGTGCTCGGGATTTTCAGCACCTCTTACTCGTTTGCACAGACCGAGCCAACGCAGAGTGAGCCTGCTTCTGAACAGGAGGCATTGATAGAAGAAGGCCGTTATTTGGCAATCGCCTCAGACTGTACGGCCTGTCATACGATGCCTGAGGGAGGCGAGCCGTTTGCCGGTGGCTACAACATCGTTTCGCCGCTTGGCGATATTCGGGCAACTAACATTACCCCCTCTACCTCCGCAGGAATTGGAAACTACACGCAAGAAGAGTTTGCCCGGGCACTACGTGAAGGTGTGCGTGCCGATGGCGCCTATCTTTATCCGGCTATGCCTTATACGGCTTATACGCAGCTCACTGACGAAGACGTAGCAGCGCTTTATGCCTATTTTATGCACGACGTTGCGCCGGTAGATGAACAGGTTACTGACACTGAGCTGCCATTCCCCTTTAATATTCGTATGAGCATGGCGGTATGGAACGCACTCTTTTTGGAAGAAGGCCCTTTTGAAGCAGATCCCGCGCAAAGCGATCAGGTTAATCGCGGGGCTTATTTAGTCAATGGCCCCGCCCACTGCAGTACCTGCCATACCCCACGTAATATGCTAATGGCCGAGCGTGAAAGCCAGTTTCTTGGTGGGGCGTACTTGGAAGCGTGGTACGCGCCCAATATTACCTCCGATGACATTAGCGGAGTTGGCGGTTGGCGTGATGAAGAACTCATCCAGTTTTTACGTACGGGGCACGTTGAAGGCAAAGGCCAGGCGGGTGGGCAAATGGCCGAGGCGATTGAAAATAGCTTTCAATACCTCACCGATGACGACATTTCCGCCATTGTGGCTTATTTAAGAGAAGTGCCCGCTATTCGAGATGAGCAGCAGGATCAACCGGCCTACGCATTTGGTGAAGCGCAAAACCTTGAGCCAACGCTGCGCGGTACCGCTGAACACGATAAGATCGATAGTTTGGATACAGGTGAAAAACTTTTTAGCGGTAGCTGTGCAAGCTGCCACCAGCCAAGTGGCGGCGGTAGCGGGCAGCAATATTATCCACAGCTGTTTAATAACACAGCAACCGGCGGTAAAAATGCCGCCAACTTAATCGCCGCTATCGTCTATGGCATCGATCGTGAAGTTGGTGATGAAGCATTCTTTATGCCGCATTTTTCCAAAGGCTCAATGATTAACGAACTGTCTAACGACGACGTTGCGGCCATTTCAAACTACGTGCTGCAGCAGTATGGTAATCCAGCGCTGGAGGTGACCAGTGCGGATGTTGCTAAAGCGCGTGAAGGCGGAGAAAAGCCACTGCTCGCCAGGATCCAGCCGTTTATTATATGGATAATGCTAGCGATAGCCGTATTGCTCGCTGCACTCGTCATATGGCTGATAGTGCGTCATTGTAGTAAACGCCGGAAACGTACCGTTAGAGCCTAGTGGCTTTTCGGCCTGCTGAAGTGTTGTAACTTTCAGTACCAGAAGCACCGATGAGTCTCGCCGGTGCTTTTTTAGCACCTAAGTTTCGACTTGGTGGATTTTATGAGTGTAATGTTATATTGTATCTTTATGTCTCGTTAAAAATAATCTATTCACTGGAAAAGGAAGTCTGAAAGATGCCGTTACTCTCATCCAAAGCACTCAGCGCATTAGCCATCAGCTCGCTGGTACTGGCAGGTATTCAGTCGGTGGTTGCAGATGACAAGCATGAACACCACGACCATGATCATAGCCACTCACATGATCATTCACACGACCACTCTCATGGCCATGACCATTCGCACGACCACGGACATGATCACAACAGCGATATCAATTCGGGGCATTTTAGTGATGACCAGGTGGCGGACCGCCCGCTTTCTGATTGGGAAGGTGATTGGCAGTCCGTTTATCCCTATCTAGAAGATGGCACGCTGGATGAAGTGTTTGCCCACAAAGCCGAGCATGGCGATAAAACGGCGGAAGAGTACAAGGAGTACTACGATACCGGTTACCAAACAGCGGTTGACCGTATCGTTATCGAAGACAATAACGTCACGTTCTACGAAAATGGTGAAGAGAACACGGGCGAGTATCAATATGATGGCTACGAGATTTTAACCTACAAAGCAGGCAACCGCGGCGTACGGTTTATTTTCGAACTAGAGGGCGAGGACGCCGCTGACAATCTTCCTCAGTACATTCAATTTAGCGACCACGATATCTACCCAACCGATGCGCACCACTTCCATCTTTACTGGGGTGATGACCGCGAAGCGCTGCTGGAAGAGGTCACTCACTGGCCGACGTACTACCCGTCTGAGTTAAACGGTGATGAAATCGTCGAAGAAATGATCGCGCACTAAGATCGAGCCACCTTTTTAATAGTTCGTTATAGACGCCAGCAGAAATGCTGGCGTCTTGCTGTTATGAGAGCATGAAAAAAAGCTAATCTGTAATACAGACAAAACGAATGTTGCCGCTTTGGCTTTATTAACCAGCGATAGGTATCACGATGCGATTATGGTCACTATGGACAGGCGTGGGGCTTTTGATTTTCAGCGGCTGGGTAAGCGCCAATGAAGAGTGTGATAGCCCTGAAACACAGATGGAAATGACCCAGTGCTCGGCGCAAACATACCAAATGGCTGATGATGAGCTTAACGAGGCTTATCAGGCATTGATCGGAAGGCTTGAGAATAATGGGGCGTCACTTGAAAAGCTCAGAGCGGCCCAGCGCAAGTGGATTGGTTTTCGTGACGTCGAATGTGCGTTCGAGAGTAGCGCGGTAGAAGGCGGTAGCGCCCAGCCTATGGTACGCAATGGTTGTCTTGAAGCACTCACTAAAGCGCGCACGCAAAGACTGCAAGAGCATGCCAACTGCGAAGAGGGCGACCTAAGCTGCGTCAGGTAGCTAATACAAACACTGACTATAGATACAAAAAAAGCACCGTTAGGTGCTTGATTTGTAGGGGTGTCTGGTGGAGGCGGCGTCCCACTTAAAGTTAATTTAAGTCATTGTTTTTATTTTATATTGATTGGGTATATTTTTAAATATGCCCCCAATTATGCCCCCTTTTCTGGGGTGTTACCGATATTAACCCGTACTTTGAACCCGGATACGGCGCTGAGTAAAAGCGGCGCTTTATAAATTGGCCGCTCTCTATCCTGTTACCGGCTCTTGGCTATGGCGTGTCAGGTCGTGAAAGTGGATACCTGTTGCTTTGATGACGGCGGTCATCGTGCGTAGCGTGGGGTTGCCTTTAGGTGAAAGCGCTCGGTAAAGACTTTCGCGTGACACCTTGGCACGTGCCGCAATGGCGGCTACACCGCCTTGGGATTCCACTACATGGCGTAGTGCCAACAGAAAGGCAGATTCGCCGCCTTCTTCATCCAGCTCATCGAAGGCGGTGCGCAAATAGTCCAGCGCCATATTGGGATCATCGCGCAGCATTTCGACAACAGCAGCATCATGGCTTTTCATGTACTTGCTCTCCTACGGTGGTCAGCTAAAAACGCCTTGGCTTGCTCTATATCGGCTTGCTGGCGTTTCTTGGTTCCACCGGCTAATAACATCACTAAACGGCGGCCTACTTTGGCGTAATAAACGCGGTAGCCCGGCCCGTAATCAATCCGTAGCTCTAGCACACCATCGCCCACTGCCTTGGCGTCGCCTGCATTGCCTGCGGCCAGTCGGTTAAGGCGTGTCAGCACTCGCATTGCGGCCATCCGGTCTTTAGCCTTCACGGCTTTCAACCATGCTTGGAATGGGTCGTGACCGTCAGCGGCCAAGTAGTGCGTAAGCTCTATCATCGGCTCATTGTAGCTTATAAGCTACAATGAAGGCATCAAGCTTTTTAAAACCTTCGTTTAGCAATGAAAGGCCTGGTGGTGTTTGCGGTGGGGTGGTGGACGGCTGGCCAATCAGCCGCCGCGCTTATTCTGCATTGTCGTTACCGCTTCGCTGCATGGGGCTTCGCCCCATACCCCATTGACCAGGTGCCTACCTAGCCCCCTTTGCCTAACCCATAGCGTGACAAAATCACCTAAATACACAGCGCCAGCCCGGCGCGCTCCAAGTCATGCCGCTGGGTTGTCTTGGGTTGTTGTATCGCGTGCCTTTGGGCGGGGTGGTGGCATGTCCATTTTAACGGTTATCGCGTGGTGGTGAGGCAAAGCCTCAGTGGCGTTAAAAGCCTTATAAAACATCGCAATAGCTCTTAAGTGGCTTATGTCGGCTCAAAAGTAGCGCGGTGGCCACGGTATGCCGGGCATAGGGTCATCGGCGGCATGATGGGGTGATAACGAAACAACAACCAACCCCTGAAAATTTGCCGTACATAGGCAAATTCCGGGACTGCTTGCCCCCGTACTACCGGGGTGGGTGGGGGAGTACCTTTTAACTTTCTGGCGTATATGAGCGCCAGCGCGAGGCATGAAAAAGCCGTGAAAGGGTAGCCCCCTTCACGGCGTTGCAAGCGGCTTACTGGCTAGTATTCAAGCCGTTCAGGCGCATCCATTGTGTAGAAGTGGGAAATTTTCATTTCAATATGAGCGCTGCTATAGCCGTGTCCATCTGGGGCATGGCGGTTTGCTTCGCCACGGGCCTCATTAAGCGCGGCCACACGGTTTTGCAACCCAGCCACCTCGATAGCATCCAGCAGGTCGCGCTCTGCTTGAGCCATAGCAGCCTTACCGACCTCATAACCTACACCACGTTGCAGGCTTTCCAGCTCGGCAAGGTCGGCTTGCAGGTCAGAACGCATTTTTTCTAGCCCACGGCGGGCGCTGGCTTGCTTCTCTGCCTGTTCGGTTGCTTTCTCGGCTGCCTTACGTGCTTTTGCCAACGTTGTGGTGGCCTGCCCCTTGGCGGTTTCGTCCACCTCGCCTAGCAGGGCGCTTGCCTCAAGGCACTCTACTTCCTCGGCAGCGCGGCGGGCTTGGGCCTCCAGATCGGCGGCGATGCTGTCGCTATCCTTCATTGCCGCAATAGTCGCGTTGATCTTATCAATCCGCTGCTGATGATCATCCATCGCCTGAGTAACGGCCTCTAATGCTTGCGGTGAAGCCTCTGGCCTCGCCTTTACAGCTACAGCCAGCGCTTTCTCTGCCTGGGTTTGTGCTTCACTGCATTCAGCATAAACGCCTTGGGCTTCTTCATGGTGGATCCGCGCTTGCTTTAGGTCGGCCAATTCACGCTGTATCTCCAAGCGCCGAGGGTCGTCATGGTGGGTAGCGCTGCGATCGAGCGCGAGCGACAGGTAAGCCGTTACTTTTTGCACCTGCTCCGGCGTTGCTGGATCTCCAACTACCAAACCATCAGGGCGACCCTGTCGAGTCATCACTGTTAGGCGCCGTTCGGCATCGCCCATTTGCTGCCGTGCTTCTGATGCTTTGGCAGTGGCAGCGCTTACCGCTTTTTGGGCTTGTTGGTGCTGCTCAAGCCATGTTTGCCAAGTGGTTAAACCATCTTTCATTGGGATACCTCTCCTTTGGAGCCATGTTTTCCAGGTGGCTAAATTATCGCTCATTGGGATACCTCGCCTTTGAGGTGTTTCATCTCAGATAACAGCAGTAGCCAGCCAGCGGCGTTAACGTCGCCAGCGTCGGCCATTTCATTCAGCATTCGCGCCAGCTCGGCGCGCCGCTGTTGGGATGGGTAAATCTGAGTGCCGCGCTTTTTCATTTTTCGTATCACTTTTATTTGCCGTTAATCTGGCCTTATTGGGCCTTTTCTTTAGTGTTGGGCTATCGCATGGCGTCACCTCCCGGCGGCGCTAAACGCTTGCCTTTGCTGGTAAGTGGCGCGGCGCTGAGGTGTGCATTTCGCAGGGTGCCACCTGTACATGCTTTGCCTGAATAAGTGGGGGGTGTTGCACAGGTTGCACAGGTGATGCGCCGCATGGCTACGCGGATGCTGCCCACCTGTGGCGGTACACGCTGGGATTCCGAAAATTTCACGAAATCCGGGGCTGCTTGCCCCCGTGGTCCAAGGGATTGGTCGCTAGAAGGACCCGCTTTTTTCCATGGGCTGCTGTGCTATCCAGCACCCTGCTGTGGGCTACTAACAAGTGTGAGCGCCAGCAGGCCACCGCTAAGCGATGCTCGGCTAATCCCATCGGTAACGCGCTCATTGCTCAAGCTGCCGTTTTAGCCAACGGTTAGCCGCTTGGCGGCCTGCGTTGTTCTTTACGTGGGCGCGCTGTTCCTGCATGGATGCTTGTTCCCAAGCGACGCTATACCCTTCGGCTAGCCGCATGGCTTCGGCGTGTTGCTGGGTGGCCAGCCTCAAGCGGATAAAGCGACGATCCTCAGCCAGTAGGCCGCATCGTTTCTCTACCATCGCCAGCCATGGCTCAATGCGGGTGGTCACGGTTGCACGCCGTTGGTGCTGTTTGGCTCGGGCACCCGGCTGGCCTTGTGACCGGGCAGCGCCAGCGGTGGCCTGCATCTGGGCAATGCGGGCAAGTAGGGCTTCGCCGTTCATGCAATGGCCCCCGGTGGAATATCCGCGGGCGACAGTTCCCCACGCGCCAGCATGGCTATCAGTAGTTCACGGCCTTCCTCAAGGGAGGCCCGCAAGCGTTCACGTTCTTCATGCTCAAGGCGTCGCCTAACTGACATGGCGCGGTACTGCTTGGCATCTATCTTGGCTTGCTGCTGAATGCGGCTTACCTGCTCACGTGGTAGGGGCGGGAACATTCGCCTAAACGACTCGGTTACATGCCATTCCCAATCATCAAGCTGCCGGGGGCTGGTGGGCTGCGTACAGTTAATGACACCAGTCCAAGGCGCTGCGGCTTCGCCTACGCGCTTAAAATCAAAACCGGCAGCTTCACTCTTGCGCTCAAACGTCCAACGGTAGTACCTGGTCAGGTATTCCGTTTCACCTAGCTGACTGCTAACCACTAAGCCCCAAGTGCCCACCATCGGTTCGCCATAGCGCCCAAGCGTGTCGCTCGACCATTCCCCTGTCATCGGGTCGCAGTTCGCTATATCGGTGGTCTGGCGTACTACTCGCCATGGGCGAATGGGGGCAACGTCGCGTGGCTGCATAGGGCCGCCCATCAAATGAAGGTACTTATCCCAGGCGCCAGCATTGGCCGCTTGGCGTAACCCTTCCAAGATCGCGGCGGCTTCCGGTTCTGGCCGGGTGGCCGCTTCCCAATCGGCTAAGCGCTGTTCATCCTTGAGACGGCGCAACTCACGCCATACGGTGACAGACGGCAGCCCAACAAACTGAAACTGGCGAATACCCCAGCAGGCCGCCCACGCTTCAATGCGCGGGGCGCTGGTTTCTAGTGGCTGGCCATAATGGTCTAGGTTGTCACCCTCAACACCTTGGCGGGCGTGCTGCTTACCGTTGATGTTTTTAGCCACGTACTTGGCCACATACCCGGCAGCGCTTCCCTTGCTTCGGTCTATCGTTACTGGCTTGAATCTGACGTTGGTGTTTCGCTTAACCTCACCTGGTGAGTCTTCCAGCGAGTAGCGGCGCAATATGCTGGTTACTTTGGGTTCATCTTCCGAACGCATCCAGATCAGTAAATGCCAATGAGGCGTTCCGTCATGGTGAGGCTCAGCAACCCGGATGCCGTAAATACCGAGACCGTCGCGCTTTAGCTTGGCGCGGGCTTTGGCCCAGATGCTTTGCAAGTACGCCTGCGCTTCACGCGGGTTGGCGCCAGCATATTTATGGTTGATGCTGCCGTTTTGCCGTACCGGGTGAAAGCGGCTAGGGGTGGTGATGGTGTAGAACATTCCCCGGTGGCCTGCCCGGTCGGCTTCGCGCTCAGTGTCGGCAATGCGCAGCATTAGCTCTGCCCGCCGAAACTCAGGGTTAGCCAGGCCAAGCTCTGCCAGTTCTGCCAGCGTGTATTGGTCGCCGTCTTGGTTGGTGGCCGTGATCGCTTCAAGCAAGCGGGCGTTGCGCGTGGTTTGGTCAATGCGGCGGCGGTAGCCTTCATTGCTCACGTAGATGCCTGCCCGCTTCTGGGTGCGGCCTAACATCCGCTGACGCTGCTCACGGCGGCGGCTGGTCAAACGTCGAAGCTGACGACGCCACCAAAGCGGGCAGGCAAGGCGTGAGAGCGTGCCGCTAATCGTGAAGCCGGTAGGTAGGTTTATCTGGTGCGCCGCCACACGATGCAGCGCCAAAGCCAGCGCCTTCTCTGGATCAATCTGCGCGGTGTCCATTTCAATGGCGCGGGCTTGGGCGGTAGCGTGGTCGATCAAGGCTTGGTCGTCGCTGTGACATTTCCACGGCCCGCATTTCAGCAGGGCGTCAGCGAGGGTTTGACGATCAATGTAAGCGGCGTGGCTGGTCATAAAGCCCCCTTGCCGCTTACCGGGCTTGGCTTCTCAGCGCCAGCGCCAACCCCGGCGGGCTGGCATTGATCGGTAAGGCATAGGCGTGCCCCATGCCGTGTGATATTCTCAGGCTTAGCGTTTGCTTTGGTCAGCGGCGCGGAGAAGGCCCAGCCATTGCGCTGGGCTTTTTCATGGGTGCTAGTCAGCATCGTGGCCCCCTTCCAGATCAGCGCCAGCGGGGTCAATGCTTTCATCAAGCAAGGCATTGGCCAAGGTGGCGGCACGCTCCCCCATGCAGCGGAAAGCCGTTGACCAGGCAAGCGCCTGCTGTTCTGTGACTCCCTCACTTAGATAAGCGACATCACCCAATACAGTTGCAAGCGTGGCGTTGGCTTCGGCAATGTCGCGCAGCTCTACCATTTGTTTTACGGATAGATCGTTTATATGACTCATGCGGCCACCGCCTTAGGAAGAAGGGCTTCCAGATCGCGGGCAATAGATTGAAGTTGTTCAAGGCTGTCAGGTGCAGCGCGTTGGCATGGGGGCAAGTAGACGCTGTAAGTCTTGGAAACGGCGGCGGGGTTATGCAGGTCAGCACAGCGGCTAACGCTTACGTTCAGTTGAAGTAGCACTCCCGAAAAATCGACGCTTACCCAATAGCTGCCCTGGGTGCTGGTAGTCAGCGCCAGCGCTTGAATATGGGCGATAGCGTCCCGGTGGGCTTGAGGTATTTGGTAGTGGCTCATTGCTGCACCTCACTACGCACAAGGCGTAAGGCCAGTTCAATGGTGGGCTTGGTGATGAGGTCGGTGCGGTAAGGCGCAAGCAATTCAGTCAGGCGCTTTAATTGGCGGGCGGATAATTTCATGCTTCACCGCCAGCACTGCGCTTGGCAGTCTCTAGGGCTTGGGCTTCAAGTTGCTGTGCTTTTTCAATGTGGTGGTTGTAACGCTTAAGGCGGGTGCGCGTGCTGGAATCGGCATACAAGGCGGCTTTCGCCATTTCTCTATGCGCGTCGGCACGGCTGGATAAACTGCGGGTAATAAGATTGGATAGGCGGATTGATGCCATGGGTGTGACTCCTATTTGACTGGAGTCCGCCAGATCACTTGCACATGATGGGTGGCGAACTGTACGCAGGTGTGCAAGACCGGACAAATAGGAACCCGGCAGGCCGAAGCCTCCCACGCACAGTCCACCATAATTGACGGGCATAAAAAAAACGCCGTCATGATGGGCGCTGTTGCGCCTATTTGAACTCGGGCTTGCACACCCGGCTGACGATTTTGCGCCAGCCCTTGGAGCATAGCGGGAAGAGGTGGCAACGGTCAACATTTACGCGGCTCCCTCTTGGCGGCTCGCTTCAATGCGCTGTTCGATCCAGGCTTCAACCTCATTTTCTACCCAAGCCACAGAACGTGGGCTCAGGCGCACAGGTTTGGGGAAGTCGCCGCGCTCAACGCCACGGTAGATGGTGCTAGTGCTAAGGGAGGTTTTAGCTTTGACGGCGGGGAGTTTGATTAGGTTTGCCATGTCGTTGTAGCTCCTGATTGCTTTGGACATGGCTGGAAGGATGGTCGCAATAACCTAACTATTAAGGCTAAATTTTGACTTCAATTTTTAGCTTTCTTTTTCCCTCTGATTGTGCTGTTGGGAACTCCCCAAGCCTTAAGGTCACTGAATATAGAACCTTTTGAATTTTTTACCGCGTCGCCAAGCGTTTTTCCATTAACGTATATGCCTTGCTTAGCAAGCTCGGTCGCAGCTTCCTCGTAACCAGAATCGTCTTTAGTGTATTTGGGATCGCTTCTATAAAGATTAAAAAACAAGTTGGCAAAATGAGTGTTTCTATCTTCTATAGCTTTAGCCTTTACTTGCTTTGAATCATTAGGTTTTAAGTGATTTCCGCCGAATTGGACGACCTTTAGCTTACTAAACTGGCTCAAGCATTCCTCTATTACATTGGCGCTAGAGGATGGGGCAGGGAAGCTTTGAAAGCGTGCTATTCCATGCTCCCAAAGCGCCAGTCTCAGCGGTTCATCTGGATATTCAATCGGGTAGAAAGCGCGAGCATTTTTAATAGCGTTGCGGTGCGTTTCCCAAGCAGTAGCAGCTCCTAGTAAGTCGCTCCCACCTTTTGTCATCATGTTGTGAAGCATGGCCAGTCCCACCTTGGGAAAGCCATCATGCTTCCAGTAACCTGCAAGTTCTGGCAGTGCATTATCAGGGTCGTTTGTGATGCCGGGCTTTAGTTCTTCGGCTCGCTTTTCTAATGCTCTTAAAGCGTCGATTGCTTGCTTCACTAAAGCGTTATCCCTTGCTTCTTCTTCCTCGCTGTATACCTCTCGGAATCGGTCTTTAGTTGGGGAGCGCTTTTGAGTAAGTACCCCGTCTTCTATTTCGTAGCACCCGCCTTGGTTCTTATTCATGCGCTGGCCCCTTGGTAGATCGGTACCACGTTACTTGCGCCATCGCGTAAAGCGTCCAAATAGTCGGCCCAGCTTTGCAGCATTTCCCGGCGCTGTTCCAAGTGGGTGGTGCGGTTATAGGCGCGCCCATTGCTGTCTTTCACCTTGTGAGCTAGCTGCTGCTCAATGTACTGCTCTGGGTAGCCAAGGCGTTCAGCCAATATAGTGCGGGCCATGGCCCGGAATCCGTGGGCGGTCATTTCCCCTTTAAAGCCCATTCGGTCAAGTGCTGCCTTGATGGTGGTATTGCCCATGGGGCGCTTGCTGCTACGGGCGCTGGGAAAAACGTATTCACCCCGGCCCGTTAGGCGGTGAAGCTCGGCCAGCATAGCGACGGCTTGGCGGGGCAGGGGCACTATCAGCGGGTCGGCGTTTTTGCTGGGTTTAAAAGCCCATTCTGCGCTTTCAAAGTCGAAGTCCTCCCAACGGGCTTGACGTAATTCGCCAGGGCGAACAAATATCAGTGGCGATAGCTTGAGCGCGGTAATGGTAACGGGCATACCGCCGTAACCTTCAATAGCGTTAAGCAGCGGGGGAAGTTCTGCCGGATCGGTGATCGCTGCATGGTGGTTTGTTTTCGGGGTGCGGAGTGCGCCTTTCAGATCGGGGGTTAAATCGCGTTCAGCACGGCCCGTGGATATGGCGTAGCGGAATACTTGCCCACATAGCGTTTTTACCCGGTGGGCTGTTTCTAAGTGGCCGCGCTTCTCAATTTTGCGCAGGCATTCCAGCAATTCAGGGGGCGTTATATCGGTAATGGGGCGATGGCCCAGCGCTGGAAAGGCGTCACGGGTAAGGCGGGACTTATTACGGGCGTAGTGATCGGGCACCACTTCATGGCGGTGGATATGCTCAAGCCATTCTGTGGCCACCGCTTTAAAGGTGTTTCCCGCTGATGTTTTGCCAAGCTCTTTAGTAACGCGCTTGGTGGTGCTGGGATCTAGCCCTTGCGCCAGCAACTTGCGTGCCTGGTCGCGGGCCTCTCTGGCGGCGGCAAGACTTACTTCCGGGTATACGCCAATCGCTAAGCGTTTTTCCTTACCGTGGAAACGGTACTTCATGCGCCAGTAGGTGCCCCCAGTTGGGGTAACTTCCAAATACATGCCCCCACCATCGGTAAGGCGGTAGGTTTTATCTTGGGGCTTGGCGCTGCGCACGGCGGTAGCCGACAGCTTATTGCTAACGTGGGCCATTTGGGGGCACCTCATCGGTGTAGGCTCTTGGTGCCCCCAGATATGCCCCCTTTGATGGGGGCATGTCAAGGTATTGGGTGAATACTCCTGACAACAAAAAAGCGCCCGGAGGCGCTTGATTGCTGGTTTCGTGAGAAGTTCTGATAACTCCTGAAACCTTAAGGTGGTGGGGCGGCGTCGTTTGAACTGGTTTGTTAAGCGTCTGTTTTTAAATGGTTTTTGTTTTTATTTATCAGTTAGGCATACACCAGGGCATACACGGTGCTGGCTGCTGGGGCACTTTCAACGGTGATTCGGTGGAGAAAATGGGAATCGAATTGACAGAATCACAGCCTTTTTTTAAGTCGGGGGAAGCGCGGGAAGGCTAGCACTACGAAACTTTCGTAATACCCGGCATTGGGGGGATTAGATGGAATAACCTCCTCACATTAGGACAGAGTGTCTTTAAGCGACTCTGTTAGCGCCTAGGGAATCGGCTAGGTTCCAAGCCTATTAGCGTTACCCAATAAACGGACATCGCCGGGAACGCCAACTTGGCGTTGTGGGCGTACCTGGGGCGGGTACGGCTTGAAGTGACTCAGGCTCACAATTAAAAGATGGGAATCCTCACCTTTTCTCGGTTTCAAACCGCAAAATTCACTGCCTCGGTTTCAAATAAAAAGCCCCAGCGTTAGCCAGGGCTTGAAGTGCCTACCACCGCCACTACTACTCGGAACGTTGACGCGCAGGCTGTCGGGGTTTTACATGTCAGGGGCACTCTCCGACTAATCCCCTTGCTGCTGACTAGCGGAAGCCTGGCATCACTCTATAGCCTCCCTTAAACGGCTCTTTCCTCAAACAG
>NZ_JBQSWC010000044.1:0-25981 GCF_052376775.1 Halomonas sp. AOP43-A1-21
GCAGCGTCAACGAAAGGATCGTAATCGCTGGTATAGTGCGCAGTATCCAACGCTTCGTAGTAAGCTGATCGCTGCTCTACCTTGATCAGGGCGGCACGGAATCCTGTTTTCATCAGCTCAAGGTCACGATAGAACCGACCTTCTTCCATCTTGGAGCCATCGCTACAGGTAGCTACGTCCTTTAACCCAAGGTCGATGCCGACAGCTCCCTGCCCAGTAGATGGCTTGACCTCTACGTCAACTGCGACGTTGAAGTACCAGCGGCCCAGGCTGTCTTCGTTGAAGGATCCTGAGCGGAATTTGTATTTCGACAGGCCGTAGCTATCCCAGACCTTGAAATGGTTGCCGTTGTGGAATACCTGCCCATTCTTCCACTTGGCCGCGCCGGTATTGACCGGAATCCAGCCAAGTGAGCGTCTCACACCCCGAGACTTACGCCACTGTAGGCGAGTCTTCTTGAATTGCTTGCGACGGACGACGTATTCGGCGGCAACACACTGCAAGGTCTGGCTGTGCAGGCCGAGGTCCTTGCCGGCACCTTTGGTATAGGGGTGCATGTCGTAGGCGGACAGAAACAGACCATTCTCCCGAATGGTTCGGGATGACAGTTCGTTCAAGTAGTTCTTCACGCTACGAGCCATGCGGTTCAGCTCTGATGCGTGTTTGTCCTTCACTCTGACCTTGAGGGTCTTGGTCTGTTTCATGCCTTAGAGTATACTTGGTCTATGGACAACAAACAAGCTATCAGAACAGGTCGCCACTGCGTTTCCCTTATGCACGCTCATTTGGTCTTCGTCACTAAGTACCGCGGCAAGGTGTTTAACGCAACCCAACTCACCACGCTGGAAAGGATATTGCGCGATGTATGCAAAGATTTCGAGGCAGATCTAGAAGAGTTCAATGGCGAGGAAGACCACGTACATCTGCTGGTCAACTTCCCACCCAAGGTGGCGGTGTCTCGGCTGGTCAACAGTTTGAAAGGTGTATCCAGCCGTCAGATGAAGCTGTACCACCCTGAACTAATCCAGACTGCTTACAGAAAGAACGCCCTTTGGAGCCCTAGCTATTTTGCTGGCAGCGTTGGCGGGGCGCCTATTTCTATCGTGAGGCAATACATTGAACAGCAGAGCAGGCCTACCTAGGGCCGCTTGTGCGGCCCACGCTATTAGAAGTACGGGGTTTTTCGCGCATTTTGATAAGGCAGATTGGTTCATGAATTTCTGGCATGGACATTATTACTGACGCCCTTCTACTATATCGTCTACTCGCGCTTCCTCGATATGCGGAAGGCGTACCAATTCCAGCTTGCCGCTTTGATTGATGTCGATACACTCAGCGGCTTTGCTGCAGGTGTCGAGCTAGAGCCTCAGCATGTCGGTAGGATGGTAGCCCGAGCGTGCGGTCGCCAGCCTCACACGTTCAAAGCTAAGAGCTTCGAGGTCGAGAGAATCGACGTACAGGTTGATCACGCAGATGGATATGATCGCTGGGAATCAGTTTCTCGGTAGACGGTGGTGACAGGTCGAGCATCACTCATGATTTAGCGTGCTATGCGATCAGGAATGCCTGAAAGCAGTTTTTGGAACGGACTTTCGGCATGTCACCGATGCCGAGGTGAGACGGGTGGTCGAAAAGCTGAATGACCGCGAAAACGACTTGGCTATATAGGATGCTGGCACAAGTGTTACTGGGAGAGTGCTCAGAAGCTCTAAATACCCCAGGTGCTGCACTTATTGCTTGAGTCCAAGATTGAAACAAGAAAATACCGGTCTTTTTTCCATCAGATCGGCTTTCACCGGACTATGCAGTAGAACACTGCGCCATTTGCATACGATAGTAGGTACCCTGCCGTGCCATCAGCGCATTGTGATTACCACACTCGGTTACACGTCCCGCTTCGAGCACAACAATCCTGTCTGCTCCCTGCACCGTGGACAGCCGATGGGAAATCACTATGACGGTACGACTCTTCACCAGATAATTCAGCGCGCCCTGCACTAGCGTTTCATTCTCTACATCCAGAGATGCGGTGGGCTCATCCAGTACAAGAATAGGACTATCTTTGAGAATGGCGCGTGCAATACTGATACGCTGGCGCTCTCCGCCCGACAGATTCCCGCCGCGTTCGCCCACAATAGTCTCATAGCCTTGCGGTAAGGCCTGCACAAACTCGTCACAATTAGCCAGGCGAGCCGCTTGCTGTACCTCTTCCCGGGTTGCCGACGGCCTGGCGATATGAATGTTGTGCAGCACCGTATCGTTAAATAAATAGACATCCTGGAAAACGACCGACACAAGCCCGCTTAATTCGGCTGCGCTCATGTGACGGATATCGGCGCCACCAATCCGTATCGCCCCACACTGAGGGTCTGCATAACGTTGCATTAGTTTCATTAATGTCGTTTTGCCGGCCCCCGATGGCCCGACGATAGCCGTCATGGAGCGTTCAGGAATAGATAAGGAGACATCACACAAACCGACCTTATTGCTATTGGCATACTGAAACGACATCTGGCTGAACTCAATTCCATAATCCCGGGGCTGCTGTTGCGGTTCAAACACAACCTGATTAGGCTGCGCTCTCAAGGTATCCAGATCGCCCATCGCTGATTCCAGCATATCAAACATATAGGTGTATAACACCAGACTGGATAATGGTTCGGCAAAGCGAATGACAATAACTAAAAACGCGCCAAGTAATGCCAACGGCAATTGCCCGATCATCACCAGATAAACACCAAGCAGCATCACCGTCAGCATCCCCAGCTCAACCATGCTCGTCATCAATAGATTAGGACTGGAGCCCAGTTGTGTATCCTTTCGCTGCATGGCTTCCAGATCGTCGAATCGGGCCTGCAAGCGATGACGCTGTGCGCTCTCCTGCCCTACTGCCTTCAAAATAGCCAAGCCCTGAATATATTCCACCGCATCTGAATATAATGCCTTATGCGCTTCATCAACGCCGCGCGCCGATTGACCGAAGGCCGGTCTTCTGCGGTGGTAGAAAAACACGATTGCTGGAAAAACGGCCAGCAGCGCTAACGATAACCGCCAGTCGTATGCAAGCAAAACGATAGCGACGATAATCGGCACGAGCAGCGACGTAAAAATCGCGTTGGCCACACCCAGAACATAGGACAGAGTACTATCCACACTGGTCAGTAGCGTATGGATCAACTCTCCTGAGCGCGCGCCCTGAATATCCTGCAACGGCATCTGACGCATCTTGCGCCCAAGCTCGGTACGCAAAAACTGCGTAATCATGATCATCTCGCCACGGAACTCAAAATGATAGGCACGCCATCGCAGCGCCGCTGAAAATGCAAAGCAAAGCGTAAAAATGCTTAACCAGACCAGCGCACTGTTCATATCATGAGTAATACACAGCGCGTCAATCAACGGTAATATGCTAGCCAACGCCAAACCTTGCAGAACCGCTGACAAACCTAATTTAAAGATACTAGACCGCAATGACTGGGCCCGATCACCCGCAGTACGCATCAGGGATTCCCAGGTTTTTCGTATTGGCGCGAACCTGCGATTCTCCATGGCTATTTCGGTTGTGTTCATACTGACGGCTCCTGGCCCGAAGTATCAATAAAGGACTGACGAATTGACCAGCCCTGAGCTCGCGTACGTTGCTCCCACATGCGATAATACAATCCGTTTTGGACGAGCAACTTATCGTGCGTCCCACGTTCACGGAGCAGGCCTTTTTCTAGAACTACGACCTGATCGACATCACGAATCAGCGACAGGCGGTGTGCAACCACTATGACCGTACGTGACCGCATCAATGCAAATAACGCCTGCGTGATAGCAACTTCATTTTCGGGATCGGCATAGGCTGTTGCTTCATCGAGCACGAGAATCGGTCGATCCAACAATACTGCTCGGGCGATTGTAATACGCTGGCGCTGACCCCCAGAAAGAAATACTCCACGCTCTCCGACCGGCGTGTCGTACCCTTTTGGCAACGGCATAATGAAATCGTGAGCTTGGGCAATTCTGGCTGCCTGTTCCACGTCCTTGGCTGACGCATCGGGACTGCCCAATCGGATGTTGTCTGCGATACTACCTGAAAAAAGAAAATTCTCTTGGAATACGAAGCCAACGATTTGCGACAAATCATCAAACGTCATATCCCTGATGTCCACCCCGCCTATCCGTATAGCGCCTTGGTCGGGATCCTGAAAGCGCGGCAGCATCGCGGCCAGCGTGCTCTTTCCGGCACCCGAAGGCCCGACCAGCGCAGTCACTGTGCCCTGCGGCACACTAAAAGATACCTGCTCCAGCGCAGCCTCGCCGGCTTCGTCATAGGCATACGAAACGCCGTCAAACTCGATGCTATAGTCGGCTGGCTTGCTGGCCTTATCAGCAGCAACTTCCCGGATAGTCGGCAAGTTGTTAAATTCATAAATGCGCTCAACCGGCTCTGCAATTTTCTGAAGAGTCGATTGCATAAACAGCAAGGGTAAGATGGTTTCCGCCAGTATGGCACTCACCAGCAGAAAGCCCACCCAGCGCCAAAGTTCCAACGTTCCGTCTCCGTAGAACAAGGCACCGATCCACAGTAGAAAAGTCAAAGTGAACAGCGGATTGAGCAGCACCATCAGCACATTGCCGAAACTGGCCACTTCGCGGTACCACCGCGACACAAACGCGGAGAACCGGTCCAGCGCATTCTGATAGCGACTAAACGTCGAATGCCCCCCATCAAATGTACGCACCACCGGCATTGCTTGGATGAACTCCACAATCGACGCATTCACTTCCTCACGGGCTTCTCCATAAACGTGAGTAGCCTGGCTATTATTGGCCGCGACCCGTCTGAGATAAAGCATCACGGTCACCAGAATCACAATCACCACTAGGGCTAGCCGCCAGTCCAGCCAAACGAGAAAGCCCAATGTGAAAAGCGGCGCAATCATTACGCGTGGAAACATCGGTGTCGTGTCGGCCACGAAAGCGTGTAGATCGCGGATGTCATCAACCAATACTTTGGACATTGCCCCGGTTCCCTGTTTTCGTATCGTCGCATTGGAAAGACGGGCAAAGTGCGCACTCAGTTGTTTGCGTAGGATATTTTCCAGACGAAACGCTGCCAGATGAGATAAGTAGAAAGCGGCCAAGCGCAGACAAAATGAAAGTACCACGCAGGCAACCATCGCAACGATCCAGTATCCCGCATGCGTAACCGCATTCTCTTCAAGATTCAGGATCAGAAATGCCAGAATTAGTGCTGTGCTCAACGAGGCGATTGTAGAGAGAGCCGAACATGCATATACCCAGCGCATACGCGCTCGAATGGGTTGGATCAGCTCCCAGACCCCGGGGCTGTGCGTCCCCTCGGGGGGGGTCGACTGTTGTTTATTCCTATCCGTCGCCTCGTCTTTTTTCATTACCACATCACCATCTCTTGTGTGTTCGCATCATTCAAAATTTCAGACTATAGTTAATACCCACCGAGCGACCTCGACCATATGCAGCCTGGGCCTCAAACTGGTTTGTCCATGACACAAGGGAATAGTATTGCTTGTTGAAAATATTCTTACTCCAAATGGTCAAGGCATGCGGACCTCGCTCCAGCCCGACTGATAGGTCTGCCAGGGTATACCCCCTCGCCTTGTAGGTATTGGCATTATCTCCATAATGGGAACCCATATGATTGACATCAATGCGTGAAGTCACACTTCCTATCGGAAAATGACGGCGGTATGTCGCATTCACGTTAGCCTGGCTTAAGGGCACTTGCATCGGTCGCACGCCCTCCAGTTCGGGATGATCATCCCAGCGGGTAATCACCGGATCGGAACGGCTGTACGATGCGCCCACCTCCAACTCAGGTGTTACCCTGAGATTGACTTCGGCCTCAAAACCGCGATTGCGCTGCTGGTCCACGCTCCAAACGGAATACGGCGACGCCAGAGTATAAACGGGGTTACTCGAGCGGGACTCGTAAAGCGCCACGGAAGTGTATAAACGGTCATCAAACCAGCGTCCTTTAAATCCCAGTTCGGCCGTTACCCCTTCTTCCTTATGATAGGTCGAAAGCTGGTCAATGACATAAATGCCGGTCGGGTAATAGCTTTGCGCTACGCTACCATACACCAGAGACTGATCGTTCAGGTGCCAGGTCGCAACGCCCGAGAGCAACAGCGTCTTGTCAGTCACAGAGAGGCTTTCTCCGTCCTGAAATCCTTTTCCTACACCATATGTTTTATCGATTTGATATCTTGCACCCAGCCTGAGATCAAACTTTTCATTGAGCGACCATGGCATCTGACCGTAAATGCCCACCCCTTGTTGTGTCTGATTTGTTCCATAATCGATATCACCCATCCCCAATATTAATTTGGTGGAATCATAACGATTGTAATAGCCATCCACGCCCGCAATCCATTGCAGGTCAGCATCTGTATTGCTACTGAAACGAAGATTTTGACTAAGCAGGTGATTATCCTGACTCGTAGACATTTCAGATTGCAGTAAGGGGTGATCACC
Source organism: Halomonas sp. AOP43-A1-21 (assembly GCF_052376775.1). Taxonomy (NCBI): domain Bacteria; kingdom Pseudomonadati; phylum Pseudomonadota; class Gammaproteobacteria; order Oceanospirillales; family Halomonadaceae; genus Halomonas; species Halomonas sp. AOP43-A1-21. The sequence goes on from NZ_JBQSWC010000044.1 coordinate 6,505, forward strand.
GCCGTCCACATCTAGCAAACCATTATCACGGTAAGACGTCCACCCGGTAGTAGACTGGAATTCAACTCCGTTCAGATCATGACGAATATCAACGCTCGCCCCCCGTACTTGCGAGTAAGTGAAATCATCTGTGTCGTGGCTCAACTCTCCAAAGTCCAGCTCCTCGCCAATCACGCCCACATAGGAATTGTAATGTTGGTAAGGACGCATGGTTTGGGGATTGACAGTAACCAGCAGCGGTCCGCTCTCCCGGTAATTGTAGCCGTACGCATTGGCCACAATCCTGGTTTGATCTGTAGGCGTAAAGATACCTGTCAATGAAAAATTCTTACGATCCCGGTCCGCTGTAGTATTGCCGGTACGCACATTGGTCAGCCAGCCATCGTCCGTATTCATCGAAAATGCGCCGCTCAATGAAAATTCCTCGTTAAACACATGATGATAACGAGCATTTGTATTGACGTAACCGTCCGATCCCAACCCGAAACCCAGGGTGCCCTCGGACTCTTGCGGCTGCCTGGTAAAAATATTGATGGCACCTGACAGACCATTGTGCCCGTTCAAAATTTGTTGCGGCCCCTTCAGCACTTCAATCCGTTCGACATCACCTGAAATGGCCGGATTTTGCAATTCCACCAGACTTTGGGGAATGCCATCGATATTGACCGCAACGCTGCGACCAAAAATTTCCGAGAACTTACCAATACCGCGTATATAGGGATACTTGGGCCCGCCGGTCAATGAGCTGACCAAGGTGACGCCCGGAACGCGCGCATTCAATTCGGATAGCTCCGTCAGATTCATCGCTTCAATATCATCACTACGCAAAACGGCAATCGATCCAGCGGTCTTTGCAATCTCCTGATGAAAACCGAATCCCTGAACAATAATCGGCTCCAGTGCTTCGACCCCTGGCTCAGTTCCGGCAGACGTCGTGCCAACGGGCGTTGCAGTCTGTTGAGGTAAAGACGCTCGCACCGAAGAGGTCAGTAATTCGGCTGATTCCTGCTGCAACTGTGCCGACGCAGAATTGGGCAACACCATCCCTACTCCTGCTCCTAACGCGGTTAAAATCGCCACCCGGATAGGAAGCACCCCTTTGTTTATTTTTGATTCCATCGTTTCATTCCATGCGCTAAATGAAGGTTTAAACCACATTGACCACCACAGTTTCAGGCACGCGATTGTCAATCCTGCGCAGTACCCATGATAAGCGCGCGCACAAAACAATCGCCAGAAAACACTGGCTCAACAGATAGGCGTACCACCATCCTGCCGCGCCCATACGCGGGACCAGGATGTCCGTAAATGCCAGGACATAACCAAAAGGAAGCCACACCAACCAAGAGACGACCAAGTAAATCAGCATGACCGCAACGCCATCGTCCAAACCGCGCAACAAAAATGCGGCAACAGTGGTCGTCGTCAGGATCATCAGGAGCCAGGGAAGCAACTGCGCCAGTTGCCGCGCCAGCGGCAATAACGCCGCGTCGGGGTCATACAGTTGCAGGATAGGTTCCGGGTAGAAGCCGAGAAGCAATGCCGGCATCAACATTAATAACAGGCTGACAATCAAACATTTGGCCGCCATGGCAATTAACCCGCGTGAATCCATACTGCCACTGGACCGCGCGATCAGAATAGATGCGGCCATAGCCATACCGCCGGTTCCCACCAGCGCTATTCCCAAGATATTGAACGCCAAAGAATGTGCCCCGATGCTTTGCACACCCAATGAAGAAATGGAAACGCCCATGATACTCAGAATAAATAAATCGGAAACGAAATTGAATGCAACGGGAAGGCCTGATTTTGTAAAAAACAGCAGCTTGCGAGCAGAGCAGTCTTCTAGCCCCACTGGGGTTTTCCAGATCAAACGTATCTCGTGCTGCCATAGGCTGAACACCAATAGAATCACATTGATTGTTGAATAGTAAGCGACACTCGACAGTGCAAACCCGACGACTCCCATTTGCGGGAACCCAAAATGTCCCAGTACGATGGCGTAGATCACCAGTGTTTTTACCCCAAGCCCAGCCAGCACCGACGCGGTTACTAGCAAGGGGTAACTGAAAGCCTCAGCAAAGTTGCGACCCAGCAGGAAGAGCACATTTCCCAAAATGAACAAGGGTACGAAATAGAGATAAGTCCTGACCCCATCCGCAAGATCAGGTGTCACGCCAGATATGATCATGGCGCTTTCGCTAAACACGACAATGAGCGCGCCGAAAACCAGCGAAATTCCCACAGACACGACGATCGCCTGGCACAGAAACGGCATGATGCTGGCAGTGGCCCCCACTCCTTTCATTCTGCTCACCGCCGGCACGACCGCGTATACTAAACCGCTAACAAATGCCGTAGGCAAAGCCTCGATCAGTGTCCCGACTGAAATAATGCCAAGCATTTGCATACCGCTACGGCTTGCCATCATGGTTTCAACGAAACTATTGGCCATCTGCAACAGCATCGATAACACTATCGGCCCCGCCAAAAGCATCAGAGGCACAAACACTTTTTCCGAATACCGAACACTGCTGCTAAGTGGCGCTTCCTCGCCTAACATCTGTGTTTGACTTGTCATGAGGCTTCAACCCGTAAGACCTAAAGCATTGCGCCCATATCATAAGTAGATTGTATAAAACCTCTACAAACTATAAGACCTGCTTGATGATAATGATAATCTACATGCGAACTATTATCATATAGTATACTATTAAAAGTGTAAATGATATAATTCTTGTTGTTATCGCCCGCCCCGAACAAATTGCGAGCTGCATTTTTTGCTTGCAAAGAATTTCATTTATCCTGACTACGGCATGTCTGTGATCAGTCAATCATGCTATCTTCCGGAGAGTCGTATATGCCTTCAATCGAACCGGCAAAAACTTCCGTAAAGAAAACGTTTATACCATCAGACTTACAAAAAGCATTGCTAAACAGCTCGTTATTGCAGACAGATAACCAGCTCTACGTCGAACAACTCCATTTATCCGTCGACGGAAAATTCGATCTGGATGCATTCGAGCAAACTTGGCAGTGGTTGATCCAAAGGCATTCCGCCCTGCGCTCAGCCTTTGTTTGGGAAAACCAGTCGGATATCTGGCAAGTAGTTCTTAATCAAGCAAACTTGCGCATTGAACGTATACCGTTGGCTCCCGGCACAAAGGCACACGCTGACAAACAACTGCAACAGTTCATCGAAGAAGATGGGCAAAAGGGTTTTAAACTAGACGCAGCGCCACTGGCCCGCGTAACAGTGCTTGAAGAAAATCCGCAACGGCGCCATATTGTCATCACCATGCATCATGCGATCATGGATGGCTGGTCTTTTACCTTGCTGACTGAAGAAATGGCCTTTGGATACTTGGCATATATTGAGGGCAAGGAACCTGAGCTTCCAGTTCCGGCAGGTTTTGAGGTATACATTGACTGGATCCGGCAACAGGACTTCACAAGTGCAAAGCAGTTTTGGACACAGGCCCTGAGTAAGATCGACAGCGGCACAATCTTCCCCCGTTCGCTCGCGGCAGGCAAGCGTCAGGACGAGCGCTACCGTTTCCTCACTGACACTTTCAGTCAGGCAGAAAGTGTGCGCTTGCAATCCTTCTGCAAATCGGCGCATATCACAGGCAATATTCTTGTCAGTGCTGCATGGCTGATCCTTCTACATGTCTATTGCGCTCGTTCAAACGTGACTTTCGGCAGCGCTTACTCCATACGTCCATTAGATCTGCCCGGCAGCCAGAGTATTGTGGGGCCGCTGATCAATACAATCCCGATCAACGCAACCATAAACAGAGACACACCATTACAGGCATTTTTGCTGTCGCTAAGCAGCGACATGGTTGACTACCAGGTGCATTCGGCTTTACCGCTGACAAGCATCCTGGAGCACTTACCAGATCATGTCACCAGCGGCAGCGACAACCCGCTATTTGAATCATTACTTATTTCAGACAGCTTCGTCCACACCAGTGGAAACGACACCTCGGACGAAAGCGTCATGCACGTCACCAATCACGAAACGCCCGAACGGGTCGCCTATCCAGCCGTCGCCAAGTGTGATCTGCAACACATCCGGCTCTCCTATCATGTCGATCGACTGCAGCCTGGCATTGCACAGGACATGGTGCATTACCTGAAGAATCTGCTTCTATATATGGCTGACAAACCAGAAACAACGATTATGCAGGCAATCGACCACCTCAGCAGGCTTCACCCCACACCGGCCGGCCCCACCAACCAGGGTCGGGATACTCTATGTCAGCGAATACATCATAATGCGCTCCATTCACCCAACATAGTTGCTATCCGCGACACGCACAGCGAGATTACCTATGCCGAATTGTCGCAACATATTCGGACCATGGCAAAAAATCTGCGTGCGCAGCCCAGCCATATTATAGGCGTTGCCTTACCGCGCGACGCGAGGGGGTTAAGCAGCATGCTCGCCATCTTGGAATGCGGCGCATGCTATTTACCTCTGGATACGTCCTATCCTCCGGAACGATTGCGTTTTATCATTGAGGATGCGGCCCCTTCAACAATTATCGTCAACGACACTCAAACACTGCATGCTTTGCAGTTGACGTCACCTGTCAGGACAGTTACTTACGACGCGCTACACGCACAATCTGCGGACATCCAGCTACCAAACACTGATCCAGCGCAACAGATTCCCGAAGACGAACCAGCTTACATTATCTATACGTCCGGCTCCACGGGCCAGCCCAAAGGATCAATCAACACCTATCGCAGCGTACATGCCATCATGAATCTTTGTGACCGGCTCATGGATGTCCCTGGGCAGCGAGTATTGCAGTTTGCGCCGCTTAACTTCGATGTATCGCTACTTGAATCCGCCCTGGCTATCGCTGCCGGTAGTACACTAGAGATATTGCCGGACACGATGAAGACATCCGTTGACTTGGTACAACACTTTATCAAAGAGCATGCGATCAGTTGCGCCTGCCTACCCCCGGTTATGGCCGCAACGCTAACCCTCGACGTAGTCCCAACACTGCGCACACTTATGACTGTCGGTGAACCCTGCCCCCCTCTGGTCGCCAGAATGTGGGGGGAAACACGACGTTTTTTCAACCTGTACGGACCGACTGAAGCGGCTATTATCACGCTGTTCAATGCCGTTCATGAAACTGGTCACAACACGGCTATCGGCATGCCTGTAGACAACGTCGACATTGCCCTGCGTGACCATGATGGGCTGGTGGTGCCTCGTGGTGTGTCTGGTGAGCTGTGGCTGCACGGCGCCAGTGTGGGAGGCGGTTACCTGAATCGGCCCGATACAAATGACCGTGCTTACCGATATGGCGGTTATATGACAGGAGACAACTGCTACATCGACACCAACCAATTAGTTCATTTCATCGGACGCTACGACCAGCAGATACAGGTCCGCGGTTACCGCGTCGAGCTGGGCGAAATCGAACACACTCTTTGCCAAGTATTAAAGGCACGAGAAGCCATAGTGCTCACCAGCAATGACCAAGTTTTTGGCATTTCACTACATGCCTTTATCCGTGGACTCACTGCTTCGCAACAAAGCAACACCCAACTACGGTCTATGCTAAAGAAACATCTACCTGAACATATGTTGCCTTCGAGCATTCAGTTTATTACAGAATGGCCCTTGAACCGGAATCTGAAGATTGATCGTGCGACGCTGCAGAAGAAGATCACCAACACGGCTCAAAAAGTTGCCTTCGAACCATGCACAACCGCAACAGAACAGGTATTGGCAAAACTGTATTCAGAGCAGTTCAAAATATCGGTTGCGGATATTGGTCGCCATTTCGACTTTTTCGCCAATCGCGGACAGTCGCTACTTGCCGCTGCAGCGGCGCTCAAGCTTCGAAAAACACTGGCTTGCCCTGAGATTCCGCTCGATATCATTTACCAATTTCCACGTCTCGGAGAATTGGCCTATTATCTGGATGGCGCTCAAAACGATACATTGTCAAAGAAAACTGTTGGACACAATCATGCTTGATTCCCCTCAATCCGTTGTCAATCTATTTCCCCTGGCTAATTACGATCAAACCGCAGAATGCTGCATATATTGCCTTCCTTCTGCGGGTTCCAGCGCATCCATGTATGCAGCGTGGAGCCAGGCAGTGCCTAATTGGCTGACGGTCAAGGCGGTCGAATACCCAGGCCGCGGCACCCGAATAAACGAACCACTCACCCACAGCCCTAATCAGATTGTTGATGATATCACTACCGCCATCGTCGCAGACACCAGGCCGTTCATCCTGTTTGGACATAGCTTAGGCGCAGCTATCGCATGGTGCATCGTTGCTCGCCTGAAAGCACTTGGTCAGCTGGATCGACTTATATTGCTTGTCATAAGCGGACGTCCCCCGCCAGAGCATGTAGAACGGGATAGTAAGCGCCATGAACTTCCTCGCGAGCAATTCATTGATGAAGTCACGAAATACAGTGGTCTGCCAGACGACATTCGGCAAAATACGGAAATCATGGATTTCTTTTTGCCTATCATACGCAACGACTTCCATATGAACGATGTGTTGTCGCAAGAAACTCCTGACCCAATCGATATTCCGCTGCTGGTCTTTAGCGGCGCGGACGACGACGACACCAATATGCCTATGGCGATGCAAAATTGGGAAAAGTACAGCACCCGATGGGCAGGTCACACCCGCTATCCCGGAGGTCACTTCTTCCTGCGCGAAACGGATGTCATGAAGGACATGTTGAGCCGTATTTGCGAACATATAGATCTGCGAGAACGTAGTGAAATAACGGGTAGTGATACCGCAAGCACCATCGCTCAAAAACACTACCACACGGCGAAAGGGCTACGCGTCAGCTACCGTATTGAAGGGCTGGCCCATGGATTCCCGGTGCTAATGCTACACGGTGGAGTAGGTGCCTACCCGTTGTCCAAACCACTAAAGGAAATTGCAGCCAGCTTTAGTATTGCGCTAATTACTATCAATAGGCCCGGTTTCAATGGCTCAGATCTTGATCCTGAGATCAAACGACTGGAGACATTCGCAGATATAGTGCAGCCGCTGCTACTGCAGGAAAAGATAGTTAAATTTGGCGTGATCGGACTGTGTGCAGGCGCGCCTTTTGCCCATGCATTGGCAAATCGGTACCAAGACCGCATTGCAGGAGTCTGGATATTAAGTGGCATTCCCGATATTAATCTTCTCGAACAACATGGCCTGGAGATTGAAGAGCCCTTGAAGCAAAACCGAGATATCTCTCAAAACACACCAGAGGCCGAGTTGGGAACCCTGATCACACAAGGCATTCGTGAATTCCAACAGACCGTAGACCAAACTTCCTTAGACCCTAGTGCACCACCTGCCTGGGATGCCCGATATCATGCAAGCGGGATTCTGCTGGCTGACTATCTGGACATGCTGCAATGGCAGTTGCAGCAAAACTGCCTGCCTATGGCCCGCGAGTGTAAATTAATCTACCAGCCCTGGGGACTTGACCAAACGCAGCTAAATCTACCCATGACCTTCTGGCATGCCAAAGACGATTCCGAAGTTCCATTCTCAAGTGTAAAGGCCATGGTAGACCTGCTGCCCAATGCAACACTCATCGTACAGGAACAGGACTCGCACTATCCTTCCGATCAAACCATGCTGCAACTGTTCGATTCAATTCAGCAGACCACCAATGCTGGTGCTCTGACAAAGGATCCTGCCTGAAAGTAAAAATGAAACAGTGCTTTCGGCGGTACAGCGCCCGCCAGAGCGATTACCGACGATGGCAACCTTCCAGACACGCCTCTACTGGCCCACTCCAGGCTAGCAGGGGCAAGGTCCAACGTACACACCCGACACCCCGATCCTAGCCCGTTTACCCGGACTATCTTTTGCGAAGTGTCTATTTCGTGCAAATCATCGACCAGGCCCTGCCCCGTAAACTTCAAATAGGCTTCCTTGCGAGTCCAATAGCGCAGGAAAACAGTAGCCTTTTCATCTGCTGGCGCGGCTTCCCATATAAGGTATTCCGGACCGGCCAACACCGTATCTGCCAATTCAACATACGTCTCCAATGGCAAACTCTCGACGTCAACGCCTACACTTGACTTGGCAGCGCCAACAGCAATCGCCAAATGCGCACGACTGTGCGAAAGAGAAAATTCAGGCGCCTGGTGATGCACCGAAGGATCTAACATAGGTTTGCCCCTCGCTGACACAACAAACTGCAGCTTACTCGGATCGGGCTCTAGCATTGTCCAGGCTAGAAACATGCGCAATAGGCCATGCGCTATAATGAAGTCACGTCGCAATGTATCGGAACGAAATGCGTGAGCTCGCTGCTTTTCCGATGCACACAGTAAATCGTACCAAGGTGCAACAATACGCTCAGGCATCAAAGATTCGGAAGCATACCCAAGTGGATGCGTCAATACAAAATAAGCATCCATCTCCTTCAAAAATTGCATAAATACATACTAGTCGTCTTGCGGTCCCATAGAGTAAAAATAGGCATCTTGAATATGGCGGCTTTTTTTATTGAATTTATCACAATGACAACCTAATTTTAATGAAGACTTGTTGCAATTTATATTAATAGCCTGGGCTGCTATATTCTAACCTAAATGTCTCACGTGGTATAAATGAAAGTAGCTTAAAGTATTAAGGTTTCAGGGGCTTACACCAAAAAAAACCAGCAACAGCTTCCAAAACGATACCTGAAAACTCAGCCTGGTTACGGCGTATTTCACGGGAAACGGGTAGATGGAGCTCGCTCCAAGATCCGGGAAATTTGCCTCGGGTTCATGCCTTGGCCACGGCCCACCAGGAGAGTGACACGTTCTTCAATACTGAGTTCGACGTAGGACATGGAGCAAGACCATAGCTGAAGAGTCTGGTATTGCACCCAGCTTCTGCGACCAAACTCATTGTTCTGCGAGTCTTCCGCATTTTTATTAAATGCAATCAATTAAGACTTTGATCGCACAAGTGTAGAACTGCCTCGATAAAAAAAACATCCACTCAACGCAGTCAACAGGCTGGCCCCGATGAATGGAAGCGCATCTCCATAGGTCCAAGTGCTTTGCACGCCAACGCTATACAGATAACTGACGACTATCGGACCGATTGCATTTGCCACACTTGCAATAGATACCAGAGCACCCTGTATTTCGCCCTGCTCGGAGGGCAGCACCGCATTTGAATAAATGCTGTTGATCGCCGCATTGCTGACAGACCCAAGCGTATATGGAATGAGCGCCAGATAGAAGAACCACGGATGAACTGACACAGCAATCAATAACATGCCCGTTCCAAACATTGCATATCCGACAAAACATGACTTTCGATTACCCAATTTTTTATAGGCAAAGTCCACGACCACTGTCTGCACCAGAACCATGAGTACACCAATCAAAACCAGAGAGTTAGCAATTTGCTGCTCATTCCAGGAGAAACGGTATTTAGTAAAGAACGCCCACAAGACCAGCGGTGCCTGAAACGCTAGCAATATGCAGAAGTGGGTCAAAAACAGCCAGGACATACCTGGATATTTTCTAAACTTATTGATGGAATTCATTGGGTTGGCTATTTTGAAAGGACGCCGGCTTGCGTCGCTCAGCGGCTCTCGGAATCCAAACAGGATAAAGAAAAAGCAAAATGCACACATGAGTGCCGCCACCAGAAACGGTACCCTGAGTCCGTAGCCAACGGTTACGCTGCTGATCGCCGGCCCCACAATCATACCCAAACCAATGGCGCCATACATATAGGCAAAATTGCGAGTTTTGTTGTGCTTCTCACTGATATCGGCAATACTTGCCATAGAAACGACTAGCGATGAGCCAGTGATGCCGGCAATAACGCGGCCAAGAAACAATACCCAGATACTGTCGGCAATAGCAAAAATCAGGTAGTCAAGGACAAAGATGGCAAAGCAGACCAGTAATACACGACGTCGACCAAATCTGTCTGACAAGGACCCCATGATTGGTGCGAAGAGAAACTGCATAAGTCCGTAAGTTCCTACAAGCCAACCAGCAATTTCGGTGTTGTGTGCAAGGGTGTCACCAGTGATGGATTCAAGCAGGGCCGGAATCAAAGGCGCAATCAATACGACACCAGCCTGATCCATCATCACTGTCAAAAACAGGCAGAGCAAAATGGTTGCCGTGGATTTGCTAGCTTGAGTGTGAGAAGCTTCGTTGCTCATTCATTCTTCCAATTGTTGGCTCAATTTACGTCCACATGCATACCCAATTGCCGGAGCATGGACTGCATTTCGTCGTCACTCATCTGGGCTGGCTGCACTGTGGAACATTCGACCGGAGTCTCAGAAACGCACCTTTGTTTCGCCTCTCTCATCAATTGCACAAGCAGGTCTTTCATCACCGGCGTCTTCAGAATGTCTGTGGGCTTGATTGATATCCCGCTATTTGCCAGCTCACGACTGATCTCAAGTGCTTGCAGCGAATCGCCCCCAAGCGCAAAGAAATTGTCATCTACCGTGATGTCCTGATTCAGGATGATTTTTTTCCATGTTTGCAACATGGTTTCTTTCACGTCTATTCCAGATTCGGTTTGAGGTGGTCGACTGCGGGCCGGGTCGGGAGCCGCTGCGCTGTTTTCGGGTCTGTTCTGCGAATCCTCGTCGGGAGTAATCCAGAAGGCATGGCGATCCAGCGCAGGTACCGGCAGATCAACCACATTGCCCTTTGGTATGACTGAATTCAAATCAAACGTCACGCCTTTTACCCAGGCTGCACCGATAGCTTTCATGACGGAATCATGGGTGATCTGATCGTTCTGATCGGTACAGGAAATCACGCACGCCGAGGGATAGTGCATGCGAACTAGAGTGCCCATTGCGTTTCCAGGACCAACCTCCAGAAATACCGGCTCTTCGCCCTGCTGTTGCGCCTGATGCATTATGTCAGTAATGCCACCTGCAAAATCCACTGTCCCACGCAAATGCTGCACCCAATAGTCTGCATCTAATACGTGTCCTACTGGCAAAACCCTTCCGTTTACGTTCGAGGCCAACGCGACAGTAAGCGGTCCGGGCTCAAAATCGAGCGTTTCACGCCACTCAGGTAGAGTTTTCTGCATCAGATAACTGTGAAAGCCCCGGCTTACCGGCAGTTTTCGACAGCGGATCATATGTGTTTTACAGTAGGACATCGCTGCGTCTATTCCAGATTTTGAACCTGAGATAACTGTTTGCATTGGGCCGTTTACCGCAGCCAGATCTGCATGAATTGCTTCCTCATGCAGTAATACTTCGACCCGCTCGCGCGGCAGGGAAAGTGCCAGCATGGCGCCGGAGCCGGTCGCTTCCATCAGCCGTGCTCGTGCATCGAGAACGCGGGCAGCCTCCGCTTTCGGCAAGGCATTGGCAGCGTATGCACCAATCAATTCGCCAAGACTGTGACCTGCCACAACCTGTTCGTGTAGACCCGCTTCCTGAAACACCCTACGCAAACCCAGGCACAGTACGAACAGGGCAGGCTGACTCCAACGCGTCATTTGAGCATATTCGTCCGCCTGCACACGATCACCTTCTTGCGGAAACAGCCAGCGACGCAAATCCGTGCCGAGAAAAGGCGAGAACTCAGCGCTAAGACGGTCTACTTCATCGCGGAACCCCTGGTGCCGATGGTACAGGTCCTTAGCAACGTTGCTCCATGGACTGCCTTGTCCGGGAAATAGCATAACTAACCGAACCGGTTTATCAGAACACTGGCCACGAACAAGGTTTGTGCCAGCTTGTGGAGAGAGCAGATCGTTCCCGGCCAAGGCAGCACGACACTTCAATCGTGTCCGGCCGTGAGCGAGTGTGTAAGCTACGTCCCCACGGTCTATCGAAGGATCCTGCGCGACCTTTTGCTGGGTTGTCTCAATGTATCGATCCAGTGCTGTATTCGAACGGGCTGACCACAAATAAAGAAGCGCGTCCTGACGGGATGGCCGAGAAGTCCGGCGAGGTGGCGTCGCAAGAACTACATGTGCATTAGTACCACCGAAGCCGAACGAACTGACGCCGGCATGTAACGGCCTGTGCCGGGGAAGCGCCGCGCCCGTATTACAAATGAAAAATGGCGTACGCTCCAGTTCCAGCGCCGGATTCGGCTGTGTGAAATTGAGCGTCCCGGGTAGCCAGCAATCATGCAAAGCCAGTGTGGCCTTGATGAGGCCTGTAACGCCACTGGCCACATCCAGGTGGCCTACATTGGATTTGACTGAACCCAGTGCACAATATTGTCGCTGTGAGGTTCCATACGCCAGCGTCAGGGCCTGTACTTCAATCGGATCGCCCAGAGCAGTTGCAGTTCCATGCCCTTCAACGAATGCCACGTCTTCGGCGCGTACATCGGCGTTATGCAAGGCATCACGTATGACTTGAGCCTGGCCGCTCACACTGGGTGCAGCAAACCCGGCACAATCGGCGCCATTGTTATTCACTGCACTGCCCTTGATCACCGCATAAATCTTACTGCCATTGGCCAGTGCATCTTCCAGTCGGCACAGAGCAACAGCTCCCACGCCATCACCAAATATCGTGCCATCGGCATCCGCATCGTAGGGTCGACACCTGCCGTCTGAGGACCTGACTCCACCCGGCGTGTACAGATACCCAACCTCTCCCAGCCCGGTAATGGTTGCACCACCTGCCAGCGCCAGATCGAGTTCGCCATTCAGTAGAGCCTGGCATGCCTGATGAACCGCAACAAGAGATGTCGAGCACCCCGACTGTATGGTCATTGAGATGCCGCGCAAATTCAGCTTGTAGGCAACCCTGGTCGCAATGAAATCCTTATCGGTTCCCATCAGGATCTGCATAATGTCCCGGTTGGCAAACTGGGTGGAACCCATGATATTATGCAACAGGTAAATACTCACACTGGTTCCGGCAAACACGCCAGTACGAATATCCTGGCTTTCCGGATCAGGCAGACCACAGTGATTTAAGACTTCGTGGCACACCTCCAGAAATACCCTTTGCTGCGGATCCGTGATCATGGCTTCGGCATGATTCATGCGGAAATAATCGGCGTCAAACAATTCTGGCTGCGGCAACACTGCACAACGAAAGATGTAGTTCGGGTCGTCAAGATGCTTCTCGTGCGTCGTCCCACGCAGGGCATCCGGTGCAATACCCTTGATGCAGGACTCAGAATTTCTGAGGCGATTCCATAGGCCTCGCACGTCCAGACCGCCCGGAAAGCGACCAGACAACCCGATAATGGCGATATCATTGCTGTGCATGCCCGTGTTCCTTCTCGTCTATCTGTGTTGCGATGGCAACCTGGTCATTCAGCAGGAAATCGATGTCCGCAGCAGTACTCAGGGGATTGAGCAGCACAGCTCGCAACAGCGTCAAAGACTGACCTTGGTACTGTGGTACAGGCCGGAAAGTTCTTGACACGAAACTGTCCCCTTTCTGACGTTGCAACTTTTGCAACGAGACATTGAAGGCGCTAATCTCCTCATTGTCTTCTGCGGAGAGCGTACAATTGCGGTACTCTTCAGGCAGGTAGCGGTAAGCCAGTAGATTCATTGTTGGCGCCACAATTAATTCAAACTCAGGGCGCGACTCGATGGCCTGCGCCATGTAGCGCGCACGGGCCATCGAGTCACTGAATAACACGTCATAACCGGTTTTACCGATCACATGCATGGCTGCATGCAAGTACAGCGCCGTTGCGGGGCGCGTGCCTTCCAGCGTAAACCTGCCCTGGTCAAAAGAGGTTGGCCGCACCGCATAGGGCGCGTGATGCATGGTGATTTCGGATAATTCAGGGTCGCGAAAAAAAAGAATGCCGCAACCGATGGGCAGCATCAACTGCTTATGCCCATCAATTGTTACCGTGTCCGCAAATTCAATGCCTTCAAGCAGATAACGGTTACTTTCACTCAACACTAGCCCCCCGCCCCAGGCCGCATCCACATGGAAGTGCACATTTGCCCGCTTGGCTAATTCACTCAGCTTACGCAACGGATCAACACTTCCATAGTCCGTCGATCCAGCGACAGCCACCAGACATATGACGCGGCGCCCTTCTGATTCACAGCTGGAAATGGCTTGTGCAACCGCGCCTAGATTGATCTGGTACTGGTTATCAACTGGGACTTTGTACAATTCGGCACCTAGAAGTTCAGCGGCCTTGTCAAACGAATAATGCATCAATTCGGAACCAATGATAACTGGCCGGATCTTTGCTGCCGACCGGTCTGATTCTACAATCGGCGTATTCATTTGAGCGCGCTGCAACGCCGTCCATACCGCGCATATATTAGCCAGTGTGCCGCCGCTGGTGAAAATGCCCAGCGTAGAGGAGAGTGTCTGTAAGTAACGTTGATAGAAAACATCGCTTCCACGGTAGATTTCGCGGTGAAACATGCCGATAACCTGTCGCTCCAGAAACGTGAGCCCGCGACTTGTCTCCATCTTGACCACGTTCTGGTTCAGAGTCTGGATCAATCGTCCGATTTCAGGTAGAAACTGCGGAATGGGTGCGGTCATATGGCCCAGATAACGTGGCGATGCAAGGTGCGAACAGTGCGGCAGAACATCGCGCTCAAGGGAGGTCAGATAGGCTTCAAGAGAAATACCCTCTCTGGGCATATCGAAATGTTTAAATTTGGCACATATGTCGAAAATCGAGTTACCATCTGATGCATCTGATGCATTCAAAAACCGATCACAACTGTCATCTACGCGCATTCTAATTGCCGCATTATCATCAGAACGATACAAGGCGCGAAGGAATTCCGTTGTCCCATCAGTATTGCGATTTTTGTTGGCTTGTGCATTCAAATCGAAAGTCATGTCCATGGTGAATTCCTCTATTCATAAACGATAAGGGGCTCTGGCCTCGACAAAATCATTGTCCTCGCTTTGGCGTCTTTACGCTCGAACGTGCTGTCCGACGCCGGCGCACATCTGATTTTCTGGCAGACAACGTCACGGTTTGCATGTCTGACTCGCCCTGCGCCATATATTGGGTAAGTCGCGTCACTGTGGGGTATTGGAGCAGCACTGCCACATCCAATGTTATTTGCCCTCGTTCCCTCAAATGACGTTGTATTTGCACCAAAGAAATCGACGTCGCACCCAAATCGAAAAAATGGTCATCCGCCTGAACTTTTTCCAAACTAAGTACAGCTTTAAGGGCGTTTTCGATTCTTTCCCTGCATTCGCTAATCGACAGTATCGGAGACTTGTCACCTAACGATGGCGATACCGTCACGCCTGGAAGGGCGGCCAGACCCTCGATACCGATGAAGAAATCGTCGTTCGTTCCCGCAAGACGCCAATGGTGCAACCGTGCCTGTTCAGGTTCAAGCAAATGCAATCCGTGAGAGGCAAGCTGGCCCGCGTCCAGACCGTTGCGTGACATGCCCACACCTCGCCATGCACTCCATCCCAGCCAGCAAACCTGCTCCCCCTCCGCTCGCATCGAATGCGCCATATCAAGCAATGCGCCATTCGCATAGGCATAGGCACCCGAGAGAGGGAAACCGCAAG
The DNA here is from genome assembly GCF_052376775.1 of Halomonas sp. AOP43-A1-21. NCBI lineage: Bacteria > Pseudomonadati > Pseudomonadota > Gammaproteobacteria > Oceanospirillales > Halomonadaceae > Halomonas > Halomonas sp. AOP43-A1-21. The sequence goes on from NZ_JBQSWC010000044.1 coordinate 22,018, forward strand.
CGGCAACCACAGACCCGTAAAGCACCCACTGAGCTGGCGCCGATTTCTGGCTCATTTTCAGTGCCTTCCTCAAAACCTCCAGTCCCTCTACCTTGGCGCGCATGGTGCGAATCAACGCATTGTCTTCCAGTTGCGAAGACAGCCCCGTTTCCATAGTTCCCGCCAAATGACAAATAACATCGAATGTCGTACCTTCAGGCAGCGCCTCCTCAAGTCGCTGCGAGGTTTGCCTGACCATGCTCAGGTCATCTCGGATCCAGTGCATTTGCGCTTGAGGCTGCCCGTCGTCCAGCCATGGCGGGGCATCCGAACGGCCCAACAGCCATACCGTGGCGCCGCGCTCAACGTAGTCTTGCGCTAATAGCCACGCTAGCGCGCCACCACCACCGGTAATGAGAACGTTTTGCGGTTGTGTTGCTGTTATCTGGACGGCAGCCGCCTCACCCAGTGTCAGGCACGCCCAGCCTTCGGTAGTCTGTCGAAACCAACCCGCTTGTACTGGCCATTCAGAAGCCGCATCCGCAGCGGATGAACGTTGTATCATTTGCACTTTCCAACCGGGATTCTCCGCGCAGTAGGAGTTCAGCAGTCCGAACAGTCCCCAGTAGTGGCCTTGCGGCTTTTCGGACAACATCACCCTGAGCAGTCGGGTCGGGGTAGGAGAATGCACCCCAGATGTCGCGGCAAATTGACGGGATAGGTCGCGCAGACATCCAGGGAGTTGCTGCATATCAAACGATGCGTCCGCCTCCCAAACCACAATGTCTGCATACTGCATTTCGTCGGGCTGCTTAGGCGGCGTCCATGTCTGCCAGTACGCTTGCCGTAAGGGCACTGCTTGACCGGAATCCTGATAACGCGGCAACGCATTCTGAAGTAATTTTTGTGCCATCTGGACCCGCTGGATTTTCCCACTGGTCGTTTTCTGGAAACCGTGTCGCGCAAGAGCCACGATTTTTTTCGGCACCAGACCAGTCTCGCGCACCAGTATATCTCGAATACGATCATCAATTGCCCGCGTACTGGTTGTACCCTCCACCGGAACATAGCAGATCGCCACCGCTTCCTGGTCGACATCACGCCAGCTTAATGCAGCAACATATGTAGGCATGATGCCTGTTACGCTTTGCACCTTCTCTTCCAGATCGAAGCAAAAGTAATTGATACCATTGACGATGAGCACTTCCTTTTCCCGTCCGGTCAAATACAGACAGCCGTTGGCTATAAAGCCATTGTCCCCCGTATCAAACCAGCCGTCATGGGTGTACGCACTGTCATTGATTTCTCGTGCGTTGTGATAGCCTCGCATGAGCGACAAGCCTTTTAGCTGAAATTTTCCAACCTGGTATTCACGCAGCAACTGACAGTTGTCGTCTATGATCCGAATATCCATACCAGGTATGACCTTGCCCAGAGAGGCAAAACTGCTGGCGCCTACCTGCATACCGTTTCCAGCCAGGGACAGGCTATCAGAACGGACTTCGTGTTCCTGGGGCGTAGCGTAAGTAATACAAGTACAACATTCGGCCATTCCGAAGCTGGCCACCAAGCCCTCTGGCGCAAGACCAAAACGACCCGCGCTCCGGCGAAACGCATCCTGAGTCGCTTGCGTTACCATCTCACCCGCATTCAGCAACTCGCGTACATGTCCAAGATCAACGGATGAGTCAGAATCAACGGCATCCAGCGCTTGGACAGCCAAATGAAATGCGAAATTCGGCGCCCATCCATGCGTCACCTTCAAGTCAGACATGAGCTGCATCCAGCGCAAGGGCTGCTGCAAGATATAGCCGGTGTCGACGTGAACCTGATCACGCCCCAGATAAATGTCGCGCAAATGAAAAGTCAGGATAGGCACGATATGATCGAACGGAAGCCAATTCAACGTGCGCTGATCAGCATCGTAATTCCGTGCCTGGCTAGTCATTTCCATATACGCCAGTACTGCCTCGTGTCTTTCTTCAATACATTTGGAGCGTCCCGTACTTCCAGCTGTCAATTGGAAAAACGCTGTTGTTTCAGGCTGAGGGTCAGCCAGCGTCACAGGAGGCGCTTCGCCCAGTTGCCTGGGATCAACAATCCGAAAGCCTGGACATTCTCTCAGTAAGACACGCCATACCTTGGGGTCGCAAGCCGGGGCGATCACGAGTGGATGCGCCAGCGTTTCCCATGTAGCCTCGAGTTTGTCCAGACACGCTTGAGCATCCATGCCGATCGGCGCAGCTACCGTCACGGGAATGGCCCCTAGCAGAATAGCTCCCCACAGCGTTATCAGATAATGGCGTATGCCCCCTGCCACTAGAATGACAGGATCGCCTTCATTGACCCCAGCACGATTCAGTCGGCCAGCATAGTCGCGTGCAAGCCGATCTAAACGGGCATAAGTGAGCACCTCCGTGCCCTGCTCATCAATAATCGTAATACCGTGATCCGGGTACTTTTCGACTGTTCGTGCCAATGCCTGTGGCAGATTGCGCGGACGCGACTCCGGCAACCTAATCGCCCCACCACGCGTCAACGCATAGGGCGCCAACAGTAGATCGCCAACCGTTTTATGCTCCAGCAATGTGTCGCAATAAATTCTCAAAAACCGCTGCATCGTTGCCAGCATGCGCATGATCGTACTTTCGGCGAAGTACGCGCGGGCATACTCAAAGTGAACAACCAGTTTTTCCCCATCGTGCAGCGTCTGCAGATTCAGGGGGAATTTGGTCTCTCCAACCTGAACGGATTCGACCTCGCATTGGACCCCTGGCAGACTGAACCCTGCATAAGGCACATTCTGATGAATGCACAAAACTTCAATTAGCGGATCGCTGCCGCGCTGCAGATTTTGCAGTGCACCGAAGGGAATATCCTGATGCTGCAGTGCCTGTCGCCGCCGTTCGACCACGCCATCGAAAAACACCTGCAAGGGCATTGTGTCATCCACGGCAGTCCTGACCGGCACGGTGTTCGCCAGAAAGCCAACCATTTTCTCCAGTTCCGGGTGCAGATGGCGTGCAGCCAGTACTGTGCCGATCACCAAATCCTGTCGCTTGGTGAGCTCATGCAAAGCCAGCGAAAAGGCGGCCAGGACGACGTCATAAATTTCGTTCGAACGCTGTCTACATATTTCAGGAAGCACCGTAGCCCATTGCTTGTCCAGTGTCTGAACGAGCGTAGCTGATTCGTAAACCGACACGCCGTCAGGCAAGTCCGGTAAGATAGAAAATTCGAGCCTGCCCGGCAATTGGGCCAGATAGTCATGCCAGAATGAAGCCAGCCGTTGCTGTCGTTCGACGTCACCCAGCCAGCTGCGGCGCCATGCCTCATAATCAACCAATTGGAAAGCCATTTCATCGGGTGCACGACCTTCATATAAAATGGCAAGATCCTGCAATAAAACACCCACACTCCAGCCGTCGGCAATTATATGATGCATACTCAGCACGCAGGCATAGCTGTCCTGCTCTGCCTGTAAAAGTGAGACGCGCAGCAGGGGCCCCTGCTCTAAATCAAATGGCTGTGCCGATAGCCGCGCCGCTTCGATCTCGCTTTCCTCTTGCAGATCGCCACTGATGCGCCGATATTCTGGCATCAGCCAAACATCCGGCTCTATTTTGAGCGCGGGTTCGACCAGGCCAGCTTCGTTACGCTGCTCAACAAAGCGATAGCGTAAGGCTTCATGTCGTTTAACCAGCAGATTCAGTGCGACAGAAAACTGCTGCAGATTCAAGCAACCGTGCATTCGCAGTACGAATGTCATGTTGTAGCTGGCTGCATCGGGGCGGCTTTGTTGGTATGTCCACAACCCCAGCTGGTTCTCGCTTAACGGGAATACAGTGGGGCGCTCTACCAGGGGAAGAATATCCGCCGTATTGCTGATATTTTTTTCTACCTGTGCTGACTGGCTGGCGATAGTTGTTGCATTCATCAGTTCACCCATGCTCACATCCGCCTTGAACTCGATGCGCAAGCGGCT
>NZ_JBQSWC010000045.1:0-24964 GCF_052376775.1 Halomonas sp. AOP43-A1-21
CTAATTAAAAAATTAAGGCGATGCCGCCTTGAGAGATTGCTGTTCAGCCTCTGTAGGCACCGGCAGCTCGGACGTGCAGTGGCCGCACCGGACGGCTTTGATAGGCACGGTCATGAAACAGTACGGGCAGGGCTTCTCGACCGGGCTTTTGGGCGCTTCCACCTCTTCACGCTTTAAGCGGTTGATCGTTCTAACCAGCATGAAGACCACAAAGGCCACAATCGTGAAACTGACCACTGCATTGATAAACAGCCCAACGTTTAGGGTGACGGCTCCGGCTGCTTGAGCAGCCGCCAAGGTGGGGTAAGGGCCTGCAACGCTGCCCTGACTAAGCACGACAAACAGATTGGAGAAATCAATACCACCCACTAATAGGCCGATAATCGGGTTCATGACATCCTTGACGAGGCTTTGTACGATCAGTGTAAAAGCGCCGCCTATAATAATCCCCACCGCCATATCCACCACGTTGCCTTTAACGGCAAACTCGCGGAACTCCTTGAAAAACTTGGCCATTGATGCCTCCTTACGTTCTTTAGCTTATTAGCTTATAGCGTTTTTTTAAATGTAAAACCTTTGGGTTCAATGAGTTATTAAAACGACGTTTAACTTTGAAACAAACGTTTCATTAATCACTGATGCCCGCCTTACATCTCCATTAATCGCCCCAGTGGCGACTTCCAGTGTTCTATTTGCGACATCTGCTGAATTGCTTTTCAGATTGCTTTGTCAGTATAAGTGTCATTCGTGCCAATATGCAGGTAAGCAGTAAGTATCTAGCGCAGGGACCCAAAACAAGACGCCAGCGACATAGACAGATAATAAAAAGAAAACCAATGACGTTTAGGTGATAGAGGTAAAGACCATGACAATTGATCAAGTAAAAAAACCCACCACAGTAGGTCACTCGAACGTACCGCAAACCCTCGGTTTTCTGCTGTTGGACAACTTCACCCTTATCTCTCTGGCATCAGCGATTGAGCCCCTGCGCATGGCCAACCAGCTAGCGGGGCGCGAGCTTTACCGCTGGTACATGCTGACTCAGGATGGCTCTCCGGTTCGCGCAAGCGACGGCCTGCATGTAACGCCTGATGCCTCAATGCATGCACCGCTGTCACTTGACTGGGTCGTGGTATGTGGCGGCGTCGCCCCTCAGCATAGTGTCAGCCGCGATCACCTGCATTGGCTGCAGGCGCAGTCGCGCCAGCTACGGCGCCTGGGCGCTATCTGTACGGGTAGCTGGGCGCTGGGTCAGGCGGGCCTGCTGGATCATTACGAAACCAGCATTCACTGGGAATGCTTGGCGTCCATTCAGGAAGCGTTTCCGAAGATTGTGCTGACCACGCGGCTTTTTTCCATCGACCGCGACCGGTTTACCGCCTCGGGCGGCACGGCACCGCTGGATATGATGCTCAACCTGATCGCTCACGATCATGGTAAGGAGCTTTCGGCAGGCATTTCCGAAATGTTCATCTACGAGCGTATGCGCAACGAGCAGGATCAGCAGCGCGTACCGTTAAAGCACGTGCTGGGCACGACCCAGCCCAAGCTGCTGGAAATCGTCGCGCTGATGGAATCCAACCTTGAAGAGCCGCTTGAGCTCGACGAGCTGGCAAGTTACGTCGACGTTTCCCGTCGCCAGCTGGAGCGCCTGTTCCAGCGCTACCTGCACTGCTCGCCCTCGCGCTACTATCTGAAACTTCGTCTGTTGCGTGCACGTCAGCTACTCAAACAGACGCCGCTATCCATCATCGAAATTGCCTCGGTGTGCGGCTTTGTTTCAACCCCGCACTTTTCCAAGTGCTACCGCGAATGCTTCGGTATTCCGCCGCGCGATGAACGTCTGGGCATCCATACGCGCCAGAAATATGAAAAATCGCCCCCTTTGCTTAAACGCTGGGGAGTAGAACCGGCAAGCAGCGAACCGACATCGAGCGCCTTGCTGGCGCTTGCCTATGCACAGGGCGAACCCACCTTTGCCAGCGTGCCGTTGCTTACCTGAAAGCGTACTAATTGAAAACGTACTAATTGAAAACGTTCTAATTGAAAGAGTACTAGCTGACACAGCATTAGTCGTTGATATCAGAGCTGCCTAAAAGGCGGCTCTTTTTCGTTAAGCCTTTTGCCATATCACGCCACCTTCTTTGCTTTTGTGACTTCCCCGTTTTCTTTTGTACCGCTTAACCCGGCTGCTCGCCAGGTTTCCTGCACGTGCTTTTCACACGATGACGCTTTTGGAATTTCCGTCGTCGTTTCCAAGCGCAGATCGACACCACCTCAACGCTATGCTCCCTACATAAACAATTCTGGAGCTACGTTATGAACCCTGCTGAATTGCACCAAGACGCCATCGTCATTGACGGCCTGATTATTGCCAAATGGAACCGTGAGCTTCTGGAAGACATGCGCCGTGGTGGCCTGACCGCGGCCAACTGCACCGTCTCGGTGTGGGAGGGGTTCAAGGCAACGGTAGATAACATCGTCGCCTCCAACAAGCTGATGGAAGAGTGCAGCGATCTGGTACGCCCGGTGCGCACTACGCGTGACATCATGCGTGCCAAGGAAGAGGGCAAGACCGGCATCATCTTCGGCTTCCAGAACGCCCACGCCTTTGAAGACCAGATCGGCTACGTCGAGATCTTCAAGCAGCTTGGCGTAGGCATCGTGCAGATGTGCTACAACACCCAGAACCTGGTGGGTACTGGGTGCTACGAGCGTGATGGCGGGCTTTCCGGCTTTGGCCGCGAGATCGTTGCCGAGATGAACCGCGTAGGCATGCTGTGCGATCTTTCCCACGTCGGCGCCAAGACGTCTGAAGAAGTCATTCTCGAATCCAAAAAGCCGGTGTGCTATTCCCACTGCCTGCCCTCCGGGCTTAAAGAGCACCCGCGCAACAAGTCCGATGCAGAACTCAAATTTATCGCCGACCACGGCGGCTTTGTCGGCGTCACCATGTTCACCCCTTTCCTCAAGAAGGGCGTTGATTCGACCATCGACGACTACGTTGAGGCGATTGAGTACATCATGAACATCGTGGGTGAAGACGCCATCGGTATCGGCACCGACTTCACCCAGGGCCATGATCAGAACTTCTTCGAATGGCTGACCCATGACAAGGGCTACGCCCGCCGCCTGACCAGTTTCGGCAAGATCATCAACCCGGAAGGCATCCGTACCATCGGCGAATTCCCCAACCTGACAGAAGCGCTCTTGAAGCGTGGCATGAGTGAATCCCAGGTGAGAAAGATCATGGGCGAGAACTGGGTGCGCACTCTGAAGGACGTGTGGGGCGAATAAGCGCCTGCACTACCGTTCGACAAGACCCTGGAAGCCTTTGAATAACTCAATGTCTTTCAAATAAATATAAGTGTAAGGAATACGACCGTGACCACAACCGCCCCCGAACTCCCGATTGACGTCGACAGCGAAACCGGTATCTGGACGACCGATGCCCTGCCGATGCTGTACGTTCCGCGCCACTTTTTCGTCAACAACCACATGGCGGTTGAGGAAGCGTTGGGCGCCGAAAAATACGCCGAGATTCTCTATCACGCCGGCTACAAGAGCGCCTGGCACTGGTGCGAGAAAGAGGCCGAGCTCCACGGGCTTGAAGGCGTGGACGTGTTCGAGCACTACATGAAACGCCTCTCCCAGCGCGGCTGGGGCCTGTTCATCACCGAAGACATCGACCTGGATGCGGGTACCGCTCGCGTGCGTCTTGAGCACAGCGCGTTCGTGTACCAGATGGGCAAAGTGAACCGCAAGATCGAGTACATGTTCACCGGCTGGTTCGCCGGGGCCATGGACCAGATTCTGGCGGCGCGGGGAAGCGAGATGCGTACGGTTGCCGAGCAGACCCAAAGCGGCGCCGAAGAGGGCTGTGAGCACGGCCTGTTTGTTGTCACGCCCAAGCACTGAGGAGTGTCGTCATGGCATTCGAAGCACTTTTCAAGCCGATCCAGATCGGCAGCCAGACCATCCGCAACCGCGTGGTCAGCACGGCCCACGCCGAGGTCTACGCCACCGACGGCGGCATGACCACCGAGCGCTACGTCAAATACTACGAAGAGAAAGCCAAGGGCGGCTGTGGTCTGTGCATCTGTGGCGGCTCGTCGATTGTTTCTATCGATAGCCCCCAGGGCTGGTGGAGCTCGGTCAACCTCTCCACCGACCGCATCATCCCGCACTTTCAGAATCTGGCGGATGCCGTGCACAAGCACGGTGGCAAGATCATGATTCAGATTACCCACATGGGCCGTCGCTCACGTTGGGATGGTTACGACTGGGCAACACTGGTGTCACCATCGGGCATCCGCGAGCCGGTTCACCGTTCGACCTGTAAAACCATTGAAGTTGAAGAAATTCACCGCATCATTTATGACTTCACCCAAGCGGCACGCCGGGCGAAGGAAGGCGGGCTGGATGGCGTCGAGCTGTCCGCCGTGCACCAGCATTTGATCGACCAGTTCTGGAGCCCGCGCGTCAACAAGCGTACCGACGAGTGGGGCGGAAGCTTTGAGAACCGCATGCGCTTTGGCATGGAAGTACTCAAGGCGGTGCGTGCTGAAGTGGGCAACGACTTCGTGGTGGGCATGCGTATCACCGGCGACGAGTTCCACCCGGACGGCCTGACCCACGAGGACATGAAAAAGATCGCCGCGTATTACGACGCCACCGGCATGGTCGATTACTTCGGCGTGGTTGGCTCGGGCTGCGATACCCACAACACCTTAGCCAACGTCATTCCCAACATGTCATTTCCGCCGGAGCCCTTCTTGCATCTGGCATCCGGCATCAAGGAAGTGGTCAACGTTCCGGTCATTCACGCTCAGAACATCAAGGACCCCAACCAGGCGCAGCGCATTCTGGAAGGCGGCTATGTGGATCTGGTCGGCATGACCCGCGCCCATATCGCCGACCCACACCTGATCGCCAAGATCAAGATGGGCCAGATTGACCAGATCAAGCAGTGCGTAGGCGCCAACTACTGCATCGACCGCCAGTATCAGGGCCTCGACGTGCTGTGCATCCAGAACGCCGCCACCTCACGCGAGTACATGGGCCTGCCGCATATCATCGAGAAGAGCGAAGGTCCCAAACGCAAGGTGGTCGTCGTGGGCGGCGGCCCGGCGGGTATGGAAGCCGCCCGCGTGTGCGCCGAGCGCGGCCACGACGTTACCCTGTTTGAAGCCAGTGAGCAGATCGGCGGCCAGATCACCATCGCATCCAAAGCGCCCCAACGTGACCAGATTGCCGGTATCACGCGCTGGTATCAGTTGGAGCTCAACCGTCTTGAGGTGGATCAGCGTCTGGGCACCAGGGCCGATGAGGCGACCATCCAGGACCTGCGTCCGGATGTAGTGATTCTGGCCACCGGCGGGCAACCGTTCCTTTCGCAGGTGCCGGAATGGGGTTACGACAGCGATAAAGACAAGAGCCTTGTGGTCAGTACCTGGGATATTCTCAACGGTACGGTGGCACCAGGCAAAAACGTGCTGATCTTTGACACCATCTGCGAGTTTTCCGGGGTTTCCGCGGCGGACTACCTGGCCGACAAAGGATCAAAAGTCGAGATCGTTACCGACGATATCAAGCCAGGTGCGGCGGTAGGGGGCACGACTTTCCCCACTTACTACCGCAGCCTGTACGACAAAGAAGTCATCATGACCTCGGATCTCGCCCTGCATAAGGTCTACCGCGAAGGCGATTCGCTAGTCGCAGTGCTCGAAAACGAGTACACCGGCGCGCTGGAAGAGCGAGTGGTGGATCAGGTGGTGGTCGAAAACGGCGTTCGCCCGGATGAAGCACTCTATTACAGCCTCAAGGAGCAGTCGCGTAACAAGGGCCAGATGGATCTCGAAGCGCTCTACGCGATCAAGCCCCAGCCCTGCCTACAAGAAACCGGTGATGGTTTCGCGCTGTTCCGCCTGGGTGACTGCACCGCGCCACGCAACACGCACGCTGCTATTTATGACGCGCTGCGGCTTTGCAAGGACTTCTGACAATAACGCTGTAAGCTGAACGTCATGGGCCGCACGGCTCATGACGTTTTGTACTTACGGTGTCTCTGAGAGGAGAGACGCCATGCTTGATACCCTTCTGCCGATTCTGCTGTTTTCTGCGCTCGCGCTTGCCGCCATCGGTGCCGTGCGCCGGGTGCGCCTGTGGCGCCAGGGGCGGCCCTCTCCTGTACCAACTATCAGCGGCCTAATGCAGGTTCCCAGGCGCTACCTGGTAGACCTGCACCACGTCGTCGAGCGGGACAAGTACATTTCACACACCCACGTGGCCACTGCCGGCGGTTTTGTGCTGGCCGCGTTACTGGCTATCGTGGTTCACGGCTTTGGCCTGGACAGCACGATTCTTGCCTGGGTTCTGCTAGCCGCCACCATCAGCATGTTCATAGGCAGCCTGCTGGTCGCCAAGCGGCGCAGCCCGCCGCCCTCACGGCTCTCCAAGGGCCCGTGGATGCGTCTGCCCAAGAGCCTGATGGCATTTTCCATCGGCATGTTCGTAGTCACCCTGCCCACCGCGGGTATTCTGCCTGAAGGCATTTTCCAGAGCGGCGCGGGCTGGATCGCGGCCTTAGTGCTGGCCGCGGTCATCGTCTGGGGCCTGGGCGAGATGTTCTTCGGCATGACCTGGGGCGGACCGATGAAGCACGCCTTTGCTGGCGCCCTGCACCTGGCCTTCCATCGTCGCCCGGAGCGCTTTTCAAATCGCGCTGGAGGGGAGCACCGGTCAACCGGCCTCAAGCCGCTGGCGCTTGATGACGACCGGACAAAACTGGGCGTCGAAGTGCCGGCCGACTTCACCTGGAACCAGCTTTTAGGTTTCGATGCCTGCGTCCAGTGCGGGCGCTGTGAAGCCGTTTGTCCGGCTTTTGCCGCTGGCCAGCCGCTTAACCCCAAGAAGTTGATTCAGGATATGGTGGTCGGCATGGCCGGCGGCAGCGATGCCAACTACGCAGGCTCCCCTTACCCCGGCAAGCCGGTGGGCGAGCATGCTGGTACGCCTCACGGGCCGATTGTGGACCGTGCGGGCGGCGCGCTGGTGGATGCCGAAACACTGTGGTCCTGCACCACCTGCCGCGCCTGCGTAGAAGAGTGTCCGATGATGATCGAGCATGTGGATGCCATCGTCGATATGCGCCGCTTTCTAACGCTTGAGCACGGCAACACGCCCAACAAGGGCGCGGAGGTGCTGGATAACCTGATCGCCACAGATAACCCGGGCGGCTTTGATCCGGATTCGCGCCTGCACTGGGCGGCGGATCTCAACCTGCCGCTGATGGCCGACAAGCGCGAAGCCGAAGTGCTGCTGTGGTTGGGCGACGGCGTGTTCGACATGCGCAACCAGCGCACCCTGCGCGCCTTTATCAGTGTGCTGCGTGCCGCGAACGTGGATTTTGCCGTACTGGGTACCGAGGAGCGCGACAGCGGCGACGTGGCAAGGCGCCTGGGCGATGAAGCCACCTTCCAGAGCCTGGCCAAACGCAATATCAGAACGCTTGCCCAGTATCGCTTTTCGCGCATCGTTACCTGCGACCCGCACAGTTTCCACGTGCTGAAAAACGAGTATGGGGAACTTGGAACGCCGGAGACACCTGCTGATTATCATGTGCAGCACCACAGCACCTATATCAACGAGCTGGTACTCGCTGACAAGCTCACCTTCAAGGCCTGGAAAGGCGGCAGCGTGACCTACCATGACCCGTGTTATCTCGGCCGCTACAACGGCGAGTACGAAGCCCCTCGGGACGTACTCCGTGCACTCGGCATTGAAGTAAAAGAGATGGCCCGCTCCGGCTACCGCTCGCGCTGCTGCGGCGGTGGTGGCGGCGCACCAATCACCGATATCCCCGGCAAACAGCGTATCCCCGATATGCGTATGGAAGATGTTCGCGAAACCGGTGCTGACCTGGTTGCGGTGGGCTGCCCGCAGTGTACTGCCATGCTTGAAGGCGTTGTTGAGCCCCGTGCTGACATCAAGGATATTGCCGAGCTGGTCGCCGATGCGTTGATCATCAAAACGCCTGACGACAAGGCGACCCAAAGTAAGCCCGCGCCAGCAGCATCGCGCACCGTCCTGGAGGCAACGCCATGAGCGAGCTTGTTCGTCGCGACCCTCGCAAAGCGTGGATCGCCCGTAACCGTCTGCACCCGCAGCACCTTGAGGTGCTGGCCGAACTGGGTGGCGGCGCGGTGGCCAGTGAATGGATGGGGCCCAACGGCGTGATGCGCCGTAACCCCCACGCGGTCGGTTTTATAGGCCCCAACGGCATTCGGCGTATCGATCGCAGCGGCGCCCAGCAGGCAGCCCAGGCGCCGGGGCGCAGTACTGAGGCCAAGGATGCACGACGGCACGTGGTTATCGATGCGCCAGCGTTTATGGTGGCGGTGGTGCCCGATATGGCCGGCGGGCGTCTTTCATCTCACGACCGTGATTTGCTGGGGCTTGCCCGCCAGCTGGCCGACGCTGACCCGGCCCAACCCGGCGCCGTGCTGGCGATCGTGTTTGGCGAGCATAAAGAAACCGCCTTTGATGAGGCGGGCATTGACCGGCTAATGCATCTGGAAGGTGAGCGCTTCTCGGGCTATCTGCCTGAGCTTAGCGTCGCCACCCTGCAAGGCGTTGATCGTGAAATGGCGCCCCGCTACTGGCTACTGCCCGACTCAAGCGTCGGCGGTGAGCTGGGCCGACGCCTCGCTGCACGGCTTGGCGAGCGCCCGGCCGCTCAGGTCTGGCAGGTCGAGGCAGACGCTGAAAGCGCGACCGGCTGGCGCTGTACCGCGCGTGGTGCAGCGGGTAGAAGCGATATTACCCGCAGCCTGCCCCGTATCGTGCTGGCCCTGGCCGAGTGCGCCGACCCGGTCAGCGAGACCCGCCACGCGGCGGAGCCGATCGCGCTTTCCCAAGGCCTTCCCGATGTGCTCGGACGTATCGAGGATATGGGCGAAGTGGCGGTTGACCCGGCCAGCGTGTCGCTCGCTGAAGCTGAATTCATTCTGTCCGCCGGTAACGGCGTCAAGGATTGGGACAGCTATCACCACGCTGCCGACGTACTCGGCGCCACCAAGGGCGCGTCACGCGTGGCGGTGGACGACGGCTTTATGCCGCGGGATCGCCAGGTAGGCGCCACCGGCACCTGGGTATCTGCCCGCGTCTACGTGGCGATTGGAATCTCCGGCGCCATCCAGCACCTTCAGGGCATTCAGAGCTGCGACAAGGTCGTGGCCGTCAACCTCGACGAAGGCTGCGACATGGTCAAGCGCGCTGATCTTGCCGTGATCGGCGATGCCAGCGCCGTGCTCGCCGCACTAGTGAAACGCGTCGAGCAGTACCGCGCCGAGCAGCAGGAGAACCGCGATGCCGCATGATGTCAGTAACACAAATGCCAAATCATCCACACCGAGCGGATTAAACGTTACCGTGCTGGTCTCAGTAGGTCGCCATCCGCTGACCGCGCGAGCCCGCCGCTCAGATCAGGACGCCCGCGCCGTGGAAATGGCCCTGACCCTGCAAAGCGCTTCGGTCAGCCTGCTGCATGCAGGCCAGCAGGATAGTGAAAACGAAGAGGCCATCCGCGGCTATCTCGGCATGGGTATCGACTCTGTCGACTTGATCGAACAAAAACCCCAGGCCGATGTAATACCTGCGCTGGCCAAAGCGCTGCGCGCAAGCGCTGCGCAACTGGTGCTGACCGGCACCCGCGCTGAAACCGGCGAGGCCTCGGGCATAACGCCTTACCTGCTGGCAGAGGCGCTGGGCTGGCCGATCATTACCGGCCTGGCCGCAGTCGAGAAAATCGAGCAGGGTACGGCGGTGGTGCTTCAGGCCCTACCCCGCGGCAAGCGCCGGCGCCTGCGCATTCGCCTGCCGGCGATTGCCACCGTGGATAGTAGCGCGCCTCCAGCACGTCAGAGCGCCTTCGGCCCGGCCAAACGTGGCGAGCTAGCTATCCACCTAGAACCCAGCGCGATCGATGAAGCGCTGGGCACGTGGCACATTCAGCCAGCACGCAAACGCCCCAAACGGCTCAAGATCGTCAAGTCCTCCTCGGCGCGCGACCGCTTCAAGGCTGCCGCCGCCAAAGCCGATGGCGGCGGTGGGCAAACGCTTAACGATGTCACCCCAGAACAGGGCGCCGAGGCGATCTTCAAACTGCTCAAGGAGGAGGGGGTACTGCGCTAGGTAATGAGTGCTTCTAGTGATGTGATTTTCAGCCCGCCGACCGGCGGGCTTTCTTTTACGTAACGATTGCGTTGAAGCACGCGGCAGTCTCGAGTAACTCGTAGCGAGGGTCTTTCGCCAAGGATGGCGAAAGTAGCGCCCAAGGAAGGGTTCACAGCGCCCTCGCGTAGAGTTACTCGAGTCCGCTGCCCACCAAATCTGGCTTTAATGGCCCCAAACGGATTTAAACCATTCACACAGCCGCTTACTTTCCTACAAACCCCGGATAAAGCCGCAAACGCTGCCTTTCCCGGTGCAGGCCAATCCCCGCATGCGCCACTAGCACGGTGATGACCATTGCCCCACCCGCCAGCGTCGAGGCCGTAGGCTCTTCGCCAAGCCACCACCACACCCACAGCGTGCCCAACGCCGTTTCCACCAGATAGAAAAGCGCCACCTCGGTCGACGGTAGATAGCGCGTGGCGCTGTTGATCAGCACGGTAGCCAGCGGCATCTGGATAAGCCCCATCACAGCGAGTACGCCGTAGCGCGGAGCATCCAACGAAAATGGCGCGGCCAAAGGCAGCGCGATGGCCGCCGAAAGCAAGCCCCCGCCGGCAATCACCACGATACGGTCAATATCGGGATAGCGGCGCAGCACCGTTAGATTGCCCCCGATCGCCAGTGCCGCAGCCAGAGCATACAAGTTGCCCACCAGCATCCCCGTGGCGCCCTCGCCCATAAAGACCAGGCTCATGCCCAGCATGCAGATGACAATCGCCACCAGCGTTCGCAAGGCAACACGCTCTTTGAGAAACACCCGTGAAAACAGTGCGGCGAAAAGCGGCGCAGTGCTAAGAATCACCACCACGTTAGCCACGCTGGCGTTCATCACCGCGAGCACGAAAAGCGCTGAAATCAGCCCCAGCAGTATTGCCGAGACCAGCGACGAGAACGGATTAGCGCGCAGCCTGACCAGCCGGTTGCCTACCAGGCACAACAGCCCCAGCACGCTGAACATCAGAAAGCCGCGCCAAAAAACGATGGTCCACCCATCGGTATCCGCCAGGCGGATCAGCAGGCCGTCGAAGCTGAGAAACACCACGCCCAGTATCACCATAAGCAGACCGCGTTGGTAAGGACCGCGTTGGTAAGGACTTAGCTGCATTACATTGTCTCCCGGTTGGCAAAAAAGATAACCGCCCGCCCAATGGGCGAGCGGTTAAGCCTGACAGCCGATGAATGGCTTCCCCGACTAGCTGGTCATGCGCGCGGCTAATGCCTTCTGCTGGCGAGGGCGAACCACCCAGAAGCCCACTGCCCCAGCCATCAATAACATGCTGCCACAGCCAATCGCCAGGGCGTAGCCGCCCTGCACGGCACTGGCATCCACATTAAACTGAGTGGCAAACCCAGCCAGCGTCACCGCATACTGCTGCCACAGGAATATTCCGATGGCCACACCGGACAGCATGGTGCAGAGCGCAATCAAACGCGTACCCGTCATCCAGCCGCTGACGGCCTGGGCATCAAACTCATGCAGAAACGCCTGGTAGACTTTTTCGGCCTGGGTAACGCGGGTTACACGAGAGGCCAGCACAATCGCCACAAGCGCCATCAGCGTGCTCAGCAGCACCGGGTGCAGATGCACCGGTAGGCTAAGCCACTCGGCCTGAATCATCATCGAGATCGCAACATTGCCCACAAATCCCACCGCTAAGCCCCAGCCAGCGCCCGCAGCGGTAATGCGCTTGCTCCAGATACTCATCAGCGCCACCGGCCCCCAGGAGGAAGCAAACAGCGTAGCGGCAAACCACACCACCGACATCACCGCCGGCGGCTGGAATAGCGCCAGCAACAGCGCGATCAACCCCGCCGCCAGCACTGCGATACGGCTTTTGCGCATGGCCGATTTCTCATCCAGCGAAGCGGGCAAGATATCGTTGGAAAGGCTAAAGCCTATGATCGACAGAAACGTCGAGCAGGACGACAGCCCCGCGGCGAACACGCCGGTCAAAATGACCACGCCAAGCCAGGTCGGCAGTATGTTGAGCGCCACCCAGATCATGGAGCGTTCAGGATCAAGCCCTGAATCGTAAAGGTTGATCGCCGCGCCGGTCATCATCATCAAGGCGTAGAAAATCGCCAGCGCCACGGCGGTAAGCATGGCCGAGCGCATCACTACGTGTTCATTGCGCGCCATCAGATAACGGCTGGACTGCCAGGGGCTTGCCGCTAGCACCGCCGCCCACACCAGACCCAGCGTCAAGCCCCAGGTCAGCGCACTGCGCACCGGGTTTCGCTTATGGGGCATCGAGGAGGACTCGCCCATCCCCGGTGCTGAAGGCTCGGCCACCTCGCCTACTTCAGTCTGGGTGAGAAGCGATACATCCAAGGCCAGTTTCTCGGCAGCGCCCGCTACGGCATCCAGCGCCGTGCCCAGCGCATGGATAGGGTAACGGTCGGTATGCCATGGCAATACCGGTGCTGCCAGACCTAGCTTTTCAGCCAAGGCGTCCATCCACTCAAGCCCCAGTGCATCCCACCCGGAAGCACGCATCTAACGCGTACCGGCTCATAAAAGGATGTTTTAAAAATCCAGCAGGCATGGGCGCTTAGCCTCCTTTTAGCGTTATAGAGAACCACAAGAACAGTTTAGACATGCGAAACTGAACACATTTGTACACATGTTCGCCATTCGAACTATACGCTAAAGAGAGGGAAAGGCGTTTGCAACCGTCATTCAGCAGTCGCTTTGACTCACCATCGAATGCATCTTGGCTGCGACAGAAATCGGCCATGATGCATGTTCTCTATCATGGCCAAGCGAATGAGGTCGGGATTTTCGACTGAAAACAAAAAGTAAATCTTACCGATGGCGTAACGCCAAAATGCTGTCGGAGATGGTTTTTTCGTAATTAGAGGGGTGTGTTTCTTACATCACGCCTGATAACCGCATGAATGTTTAATAAACCTCTGGCTGCTTTTTAAACAGCGCCTATCGAGCCTTCATAATAGCGTCAAGAGCCGCTTGATATCCGTGTACTCCAAGCCCTGCGATCACCCCATCGGCGCGCAGCGACACATAGGAGTGGTGGCGAAAACTCTCACGCTTGTGCACATTGGAGATATGCACTTCGATGACAGTGCCTTCGAACGCGTTTAGCGCATCGAGTATGGCAACCGATGTGTGCGTATAGGCTGCCGGGTTTATAATTATCGCCTGGCTACCGTCCTGACGGGCGGCGTGTATTGCATCGATCAGTGCGCCTTCGTGGTTGCTTTGAAAGCAGTTGATTTCCCACCCTGCCAACACTGCCGTCTCGCGCAGCTGGTTATTCACGTCATCCAGGGTTTCATGACCATAGATTTCGGGCTGTCGTGTGCCTAAAAGGTTGAGGTTCGGCCCGTGAAGCACCGTTACTTTTTGTTGGCCCATAAGTAGCTTTCCTAATGGTGAGTAAAGCAAATGTGAGGCGCGCATATATCATGGCACAGACTAACGAATAATTGTTCGCTATTCGAACAACATGTTACATTGGAATTTTGAAATGCGTCCAAACGGTGGATCATTCGTTATGAAAGACTCTTTACAAGAAGACACTCTCACGCCCGATAGCCGTGACTTTGTTTCAGCGCTTGCCAGTGGCCTGGATGTCATCTTGGCGTTTGACGATACCCATTCGCGCATGACGTTAAGCGAGGTCGCCGCGCGAACCGACATGAACCGCGCCAAGGCGCGCCGCTTTCTACTAACACTGCACGCCTTGGGCTATGTTCGCAAACATCAGCGCTATTTCGAGCTGGCACCCAAGGTCTTGCAGCTAGGCTATTCGTTTCTTTCCGCTAATAATTATCGTAGCGTTATCCAGCAGTACTTGGAAGATATTACCGCGCAAACCGGCGAATCCTCATCGCTTGGCCAGCTTGAAGGTGATGATGTTATCTATATCGCACGCTCGGCCGCGCCTCACCGCTTGATGGCGATCTCCCTTTCCGTGGGTACACGTCTGCCGGCGGCCCATACCTCAATGGGCCACGTGCTGCTTGCCCAGCTATCTGAGCGGGCGTTGGAAAGCTATCTTGAGCGTATCGCACTGAAGCGCTACACCGATAAAACCATTATCGACAAGGGCGCGCTTAAAAAGCGGATTGAAACGGTACGTCAACAGGGTTATGCCATTGCCGACCAAGAGCTGGACTCGGGCTTGCGCTCATTAGCAGTACCTGCGTTTAACGCATCAGGGCAACTGCTTGGGGCAATCAATATCAGTACGAACGCAGCGCGCATTGATATGGATACACTGCTGGAGGAATACTTGCCGCTTTTACAAGACAAAGCGGCGCAGATCCGAGCTTCTATTACGACCTAGGCTAATAAAGCGTTGTCATTAATTAGTAGGCTATGCTTAAAGGCCCGCTGCCGGTGAACTATCCATGACCCTTCCCCTCTACCTAGGCCTACCAAAGTGGAGAAGTGATGTTAAGCTTCTAAAATCCTGTAATTTATCATATTTCAAGCTACAGGAAATTATTCTATAAATACAGAAATATAGAATATCACTTTAAATAAAAAAAACGCTGTATATACTAGCTTGTAAACTTTGCCTGAGAAAGTTACATGCGATACTCATACCACGAGTTAGATATTGATACTTCAACCTATAAAGGAAAGTACGTCGGGATCTTTAACAATCGCACTGTTCCCGAGATTCCTACCTCAGCCTTTCTTGCGTTTCAGAGGGATCATAAAGGCGTTTCACTCCGCACACTCCATAGTTATGCAACCACCTTGGTACATTTCTTAAATACGGTTTATGCCAGTCCTACTGTAAGAGCATGGGATAGAATTACTCCTTCTCAGATGAAGCACTACTTAGAGAATGATCGAGCTGTCAAATTGAAAAGTAGTTCTCTAGAAGGTTGTATTAGCCGTTTAAAGAAATTCTTTGAATGGTGCTATGAAAATGGATGGCTTGAAGAGACTTTTAAGTACAGCTGGAAGTTGAGTCATGAAAGAATGTACGAACTTAAACAACATCAAGCACAATTAGCATCAACGGATCCATTCAGTCTTTTTAGCCAATATATTAGCCCTGCTGAGTTTAAATATTTTTTAAGTTTTAACCCGCGAAAACGCTCGTTTGAGAGAGAACGCGACGAAATTATTTTAAAACTCGCTTACTTATCAGGATTTCGCAGTGCTGAGACAGTCAATCCCGTTAACATTACTTTAACGAGGATTAAAAAAGCTGTTATTAATGCCGAATCTAGGGGATTTAAAGGTTTTTATTTGGATATAATTGGTAAGGGTCGTGATGGCGGTAAAGTTCGTACTGTTTATATTCCATCTGAATTGAAAGGGCAAATTATCAGCTTTATGAGAGGTACATTGAAACGTAAGTGCCCAAAGGCCGATCTTCTTATCTGTAAAGTTAATAAGAGCAAATCGGCTCCACTCGAAACTCACCACGCTACATCATTGTTTGGCGAAACTCTTCGTAAGCTCTTAGCGCAAGGTGCAATCGGGGACAGCAGCGCTTGGAGAGCGCACGAAAAAGACCGCCGCTTTCACTCTTTACGTCACTCTTATGCAACTAATTTTGCCACAGAAATTCGACTGGGAAATGGAGCTGAAAAAGTACTTCAAGAACGCATGGGGCATTCTCATATTACAACAACACATATTTACTTACATTTTGAAGCGGTTCTAGCAGGCGATCAGTTAGAAGCTAATAAGTTTGGGTTTAACCCTGATTCTAGCAAATGGATAACTCGCTTTCAGGATTTAATTAATGATAACAAGTAATGATCTAATCGAGCAGGAGTCTTTCGACGCCGACCCGATTATGTCAGACCAGGCCAGTATAGTAAAAACAAATGACGTAGATTTCTTTGCAAATGTATGCGAAGAGGCTTCGACTCTCTTTTTTCCTTATCCAGATCAATTACGATACCCATCGCGCGCTAAACTTGGTTATCAAGATATTCAAGTACCTACTTGTCTAAAAAATACGATTATTCATAAAGCCCTCGCACATCAAATCCAATTTTGGAAAGGTGAAAAAAGCTCACTTATTGTAAAAAAAAATATTTACATACGTATATTTAAAAAACTTCAAAACGAGCAAAAAGTTGATGATAAGCTGTTAGGTGCGCAAATTAACGACGCTATCAAATCATTAACAGGAAAAGACAACAAGAAAATCACAGAGAGCACTGCAAAAAATTTACAAATAAATTTTCTTTCTATTATCAATAATGTTTTAAAAAACAAGCCTAATGAATTCAATAATTCTGAAATACGCTTATTAAACGAGATTAAGCGTATGACTCCTGTATTTGAAAGTACAATTAAAGCACCAACGCTCTCAATTAGTCAGCGCTACCCACAATTACCATATACTAACGCTGATTATATACACTCAATTCGACAAACGGCCTTTGTACAATTCGAAATTTGGGAAAAAATACGTAACCGATTCAAGAATGAATGCCCCGTTTTTTATAATGAACTACGTAATCTTCTAATCACTCAGTCAGTGCCCTATGACTTGTTGGCAAACTCAATAGTACAACCAAAAAATAATGACGAAAGTATCCGTAAAATTATCTATCGAATTCAAAACATCTTGATCAACGCTGCATTATACCTGAATGATCCCATACTAATCGAAACACTTTTCTTGTCGGTTACATATCGTCGGAAAAACGGTGATCATAGTTATATGTTCCGTTATTTAGAAGGGACAGTAATACTTAAGCCTTTAGTAACACTATCTTACATGCGTGCTTATCTCAAGCTCATGCTTAAAGAAGACGGCACATTAAGATCCTCTGGTCGCTGGATAAAACATAGTAAATCCAATTCTGGCGTTCTTTCGGTATTCACACCTTATGCACTCTTGCTACCTTATGGACCAGATGAACTCGCATTCTATGTTGCGTTATTTGCATCCGAGCGTTGTCAGGTCAGTACGCTGCTTGGAATCACAACAGATGACATTCTCTTATTGGAATCAAATGGTAAAATTGTTTCAGAAGGTAATCATTCATCTAAACTTAAAGTAAATGGCTTTAAAGGACGAAATGGCAAAAAAGATGGTTCAATTTACACTAAAGGCTCTCCATTCTACCGCGTTGCACGTAGACTAAAAGAGGCTTTTAATGAGGCTATTGAGAGCAGACTAATACCCAGGTCTAATTACCGCTTGTTCAGCTCTGTGCAAGAAGATGAATTTCGTTTTTCATCACTTACATTTCTAAATGGTAATCTTTGCAATCAGAAGAAGCTCGCGCATAAGACTCGCGTAATCATACCATTGATTGAGGGGACGTATTACCATGCGGTGATGAAGAAATACGTTGATAATAGAGCCTTTCTTTCCTTATTTAGATCACAATTAAAGCAATCTGATAACTCAAAGAGGCGGCTACTAGTCCCCTCAAATATTACTCAAAGTCGTATCTATGCAGAGGAAATTCAGGACCTCTCTAATTTTGAAATATCAGAGAATTTTTCCCTTACGTACTCAGAAGACCTATATGAACGACTTTCAGTAGTTGCACCTGCGCAACATCACACTGTTGAAACTCGCTTAAACACCTATTATCAGCGCTCACAAGACCGTATCGTGATTGAAACTCGTGAAAAGTTTGCAGCGCAAGTGGGTGATGAGATGGTCAAGATGGCGGGACAGCTGGCAAGAGCTAAGTCTCTTAAAGGGGAAATACTCGATTTACATACAGCCCAAACTGTGTGTGGGCTTACGACCTCGGAGGGAGACCTTAGTGCTGAAGAGCTAATAGCACAAGCCGATGCGCAAGGTTATATCGTAAACGAGCTAGGATTTATTCAACGTAACGATACCACTTATATCATCAAATCGCCGCTGCACGCGAGTCTTATACAACACAAAATTCAGCATATTGATGATGAGCTTGAGCGCCTAATGTTGAGCAATCATCACCTCGTTCCGCTAGCCATTGCACAACGCATGCTCCTCAACCTTATACTTAAGCAGTTCGATGAGGTCACTATTGCTAACGGAAAGAAGATTTACAGCAAGGTTCCGTTCCAATTTCCAAGCCTCGTGATTACATTAGGAGAATTCTAATGTCTGCGCTTCGTGACTATATAGTAGGGAACCCTGAACTAAGCTCAACAAACACAGATCGTAAGTATAACCGCTTCATCGACGACACTTGGTTCTGGATATTTCCTAAGAATAACGCCAACGAAGAGTTTTCACTCAACTTTAAAGAGATCTTTTGCGAACTAGCACCCTATAATGAAATCTTCGCGAAGCAGGTCTTGATGCCTAATCCAACGAAGTCATCTTCACTTGAACGTGAGCTAGCCGACGGACGGTTTACGTCAGCCAAATTCGCAGTCGATGAAACTGTTCGTATATTACAGACTTTATTTATATGGCACCGTAAGTATCATCCGAATGGGCGCCTATCTGACATGACAACCTCACAAGTCGAAAACATGTTTTCAGCACTCTTACGTATAGATAAGTATAAAGGCCAGCTGTATCCAGGGCTTCGCTCTCATAAAGTATTTAGGCGATATCTTGAAGTTCATCAAAAATGGCAGAAAGCTTATCAGTCTGGATTAATTGTGGATGGTATTTCGGTACCTATATCAATCTCCGCAATCCTTGAAAAACTGGTGAAGCATGAGGCGCCAAAAATTGCTCCTCATTTCGACTATGCCGTTTGGAAAAAGGGGTCCAAGCTGGATGGCTTATCAATACCTCAGCAGATAGCATTGTTAATGCAAGCACTTGAATTCTTACGCTCGGATAAGACAAAGCTGGTGATCGCGCTCACCCGTTTCACACATCAGGGGTATTTACTTCATACATCCCAATACCGAGTGGGTGGCCTTGTAAGTACTGGAACCGTAAAAGACAATAATCCTTACATTCATTTTAGAAATTCAGCTAGGCGCGATTGTTTACTGAAGGAGCTCTCTGCAAAGTTCGGGGGCGAGACATGGGAGGATCTCCCGAAATGGCTCAACAGTTTTGCATTTAAATTTAGCGGTGGAAAAGGTAGGCCTAACGAGTTTCGACGTCACCAGGACAATATTACTACCGCAGCTTTAATTGTGTTTATGATATTATCGGGGGCGCGAAGGAGCGAACTGGAGCATCTAAGCGGGTCCGATATTGAGATCCGCGACGATGGTACAGCTACCTTTCGTACGTATATTTTTAAAACTAATCAGGGAATTGGCGCAATCCGTTATATCGGCGGCATTATTGCAGAAGTGACTGATGTTTTACGGGATCTCAAAGGCTACGTTGATCCTGAATTCCAGGACCCCCTATTCAAAGTGGTGAAACAAAAATTAAGTGGGGGCAAGCGCCCGAACCGTGCTAGCAAGGGTAATTTGTTGCATCCATCTGGTATCCCTTATTTTATAGATCATTATGTGAATCCTTTTCTAGATGAAACTCTGAAAATCACAAACTTCAAACCCCACAGCTGTCGCCATGCATGGGCTGAATTTGCGCTACGGCGCTTTGAAGGCAATTCTGTACCAGAACTGATCCGCCAGCACTTTAGACATGCTTACGGTAGCTACATGACCGACAATTATATCATGGGTAAGGTTTTTGAGGAGGACAGTAGCGATCTTCAAATGGATTACATCCGTGAGCTGATAGGACGAGCTGCAGAGGGATCGGAACGGCTTTACGGGCCTGTAGGCGACTACATCAAGGGTATGATCGGCTCATTTGAATTCATCGGTGAAGACGAGATTGAACAGATTGCAGAGACTTTTGAAGGATTTATTGAACCTCATGAATATGGTTTCTGTGTGGTACGACCAGAAATGTACTCTCAAGCCCAATGCTTCAACAAAGAATCACAGCTTGCCGAAACAACTCTGGCATGCTGGGAAAAGTGTGGTGGTTGTGTGAACCGGCTCACACTACCGGCTCAGCGAGAGGACATACATCGCTTAGGTATTTCCGCCAAAGCCTCGATGGATTCATTCAAGAAATTAGGTTTGATACCGCTATCGAATGCTTATAACTTTCATCTCAAGCTCTGTGCTGCTGCTCTAAAAGAGATCGATGAAGGAGAAAAAGCACATGTCTGATTTTGATATGTTTAATCTTGATCTGAGTGCTAAACCGAGCCAAA
This sequence comes from Halomonas sp. AOP43-A1-21, assembly GCF_052376775.1. NCBI lineage: Bacteria > Pseudomonadati > Pseudomonadota > Gammaproteobacteria > Oceanospirillales > Halomonadaceae > Halomonas > Halomonas sp. AOP43-A1-21. Next base: position 20,338 of record NZ_JBQSWC010000045.1, read on the forward strand.
TATATCCTGATTGGTTTGAGTTCGAGGGTTCAAAAAGTGATAGTGCAAAGGGGATGTATCGGTATGTACTTGAGCGTCGTGATGCAATCAAAGAAGAACTCAGCAATGGCGTGAATCTTAAAGGTAAGGCAAAGAAGATTGTATTGTCGAACGTTTCAGAAAGCGTCGGAAAGAATGCGGCCTATCTAAACAAGCGTGAATTCCCAACATTGGTGCGTTTCATTAGTGAGCTGAATGACCAGCTTGCCCGGCTCAGCCCTATAGGTAGAGTGCCATCACCGAAGTACAGCATGAGCACAGCTGAACTAAAAAGTCGCGCCATAGAGCTAGAGAAGCAGCTAAGAGAACATAACTTTTCACAGCTTTTGACTGAACGTGTCATTTCCCAGCTCGGACCACTACGTCAACGTAATATAAAGGTTGAACAGGAAAACCGCGAGCTCATTCAAACCCTGCATGAAGTAAGAGACCAGAATGCGGCGCTAATCGACCAGATTAGTGATCTATTAAGAGAAATACATGCTTTGAATAGTCAGATCAAGTCTTTAGGGCATGAGCCTGATCCTAAACCAAAAATGAGTATAGTTAAGTGATATAGCAAGCCGAGTAGAAGATACAACTCAAATTTGAAGTGGTCACAAGGCAGGGTAGCTAAACTTGGATATCCAAGCGTCTATACAGTAGTACAAGCAACATGGGAGGATTAAGAAAGTTTCTATTTACGCGGAAATAGGCTTCCCTTGCTCAGAAGGACACTTATGGCCCGTTAATATACAAAGTTATACCGTAAGGTATTAATGTATATTTTTGACCCACAAAATCTTATAGTTATAGGGACTATATAAGAGATAAAAGATGCTGGCGGTAATATTCAGAGAAGCTTAGCGTTAGCAGGGGAGGCTCAAGAGACAACATCTCACGCTCATTAATCTTTTTTGCTGATAACGGTTGGCCATTGTCTGCAGCTGACTCACACCTCTGAGTGCCGTTCATTTGATGGGAACGCGCCTGCTCCAATCGTAGGTTCAACTTTTGGGTTTGGAGCATTGCCTGGTCTTCAGGAAGATCATCAGCAATTCGCTGCGAATATTTGCGCAGTAGCGGCTCGGCGATCACATACAGCCATGCTTTATCATCTGAGTCGTCCATTTTGCGTAAAATACGACCTAAAACCTGCCTGTAATGCAGCTCCGTACGAATCCTGCTTAGGTACGCACATACGCATAATCGTTGAATATCAGTCCCTTCGGATATCATGCTGACCGCGACAATCCAGCGCGTACTGTTATATCGGTATTGGTCAATGAGTTGATGCGCCTTCGGTGTTTGGCTAGTCACCACTACATAGCTTTCACCCTTGTGAAGCAAAAGCTCTGCGATTTGATGGGCATGTTCAATGTCAGTAGCCACTACTAGACCGCCAGCATTAGGTATACTTTTCCGTTCTTGGTTAAGTCGGTCAATGCTTAACTCTAGCACCGCATTCAGGATATCGTCGTGTCGCAACAGGTCTTCGTAGCTGATTGGCGATTCACTGAGCAACTGTTGAAATGAGGAAAACGCTTTTACCGATGCTGTACTCTCGTTCTCTTCAGTCAAGCGGATCAATGGGTTATCGATAAGCGTAATTCGTGGCGAGCGACATACGCCGTCTTTAATGGCGGATTTCAGGTCATAACGGTAATCGCAGATGAGCTTGCCTTCTGGATCGCTGTAGCGAGCTAATGCGATAGGTAAGTCATCCGAACGCCAGGGTGTTCCTGACAATGCTAACGTGTAAGTGGCTGCATTTTGGATGCGCTGAATTATTTGCTGGCCCCACGTATTGCTGAGAAGCGGATCATGGCCTGCACAGTGATGTATCTCATCAAAAATGGTTAAGGTGCGATATTCTGTGAATAACGCCCAAAAATCCTCAGGGTGATATTCCATAGACTGGTAGGTATAAGCGGCCCCAACCGACGCAAGCGTATCGCCAAACCGCTGATTCAATACGACGGTAAAGGTGCGCTGTATTCCAGCCACCACTTCTCTGGTAGGTGCAAAGCAGATAACAAAATCAATATGTCCTTCTTCAAGGAGCCATCGCGTAATTTCAGCTGCCAGACGGGTTTTGCCGCTAGCAGGGGTTGCTTGCACGAAAAAGTCGCTATTAAGTAAATAGTGGGACTGCGCTAGTTCCAAGCACTCTGATTGCCATTTACGCAGCCTCGTGCTCATGAACCCCTCAGCCTATGTAGTGACTTTTCTAGCGCACGTACCCGACCCATTAAGCGTGCGCTCCGGTCGTAAGCATCACGATGATCCACCACAATACTCGGCTTGAGATCAGGGTATTCATCCATAAGCTCACGAAACGCCTCGACTTCACCCAGGGTAGAAAGGAATTCACTTTGCGTTTCCTTCAACACTTTCTCCAAGGCATATTGGCTAGACGCCTTCTTAGTGCTGGGATGGTGTTCAATACTAGCGTCATCTTTTGGAATAACGGATTTCTCTGTTGTTTCATTTGTTTGCGACACGAGCCGCTGGTGCCATGTTTCAAAACTTTCCCCCTCCAGGCACAAGCTCGCATCTCTTATTGAAGACAACACAAAATAGAGTTGGTCGCGTTTGCGTTTTTCATGGTCTTTCTCCACCAAGCCAGTGTTGATTAGCTTTTTAACCCTTTCATAGATAAAACGCCGCAGATCAGCGCGATGCTTTGCGGCTATGCCATGTCGATGTGCGTACTGGTCACGGAGGCTGCGAATAGTGAATTGAGCGTTATCAGTGTCTAAAAGGAGCTCGAAAATGCGCTCATCAATCGAAGGAGGGGTACCCGACATGACCATCACCGTAGGAGAGGTAAAAACGAAAATGCGGATTATAGTCCGTGGCTAGATAAGCCGCAACGAAGGATAGTCCCGCCAAAAGGAGATGAGGCGGGTATGGGTGAGTTGGCGAAGACGCTGGGAAGCAATATCAGGAAAAAGCGAAAGGAAGAAGGCTTCTCGCAAGAGGCTTTTGCCTTAGCTGTTGGCATTGACCGCAGCTACATGGGAAGAATCGAGCGAGGCGAAGTTAGAATAACCGTGGAAAAGCTATATGAGCTCGCTGCCGTGCTCCACTGTGAGCCAGCATATCTTCTGCCTGCTCAAACAAACCTGTAAAAGAAAGGGCACAAATCGGCCAAGTGCGGACTTTCAGCGAGCAATGATATAAAGCTTGCAGCATGCGCACCCATGGAATGGAGCCAAAGTTGCAATTAGTGGGCGTCGCCGTGCTTGCGCTGGCTAGGGCAATCATTGGCAACACTGTTTATTTTTTCTATCAGACCCGCAGTAACATGGGTCATTTTGGCCTGTATGTTTTTTTATGGAACGAATTAACGCCACAGCGAGCCCTTGCTGCTCATGGGTGACTTTATAGAGACCAATGTGGTTACCGTTTAAACGGGCCTGATCATATTTGTTCTCTAAATCAACCATGTCGCGAACGGCTTTGTCTTCAACCAACGCAAATGCCCTTGTTGGTAGTCGCTGATTTACCACTAAATCAGCAACCGAGTCGTCTAGCACAAAATTATGATGGTCGAGTGCAGCTTCGGGAGGGGTAACGCACAAAAGTTCTCCATTTCCATCTTTGACCACTGCGTGCCCATGCAGCTTAATAATCACCGACCCAAGTGCCGAGAAAATCCATCCGTACTGAATAGAGCCTTGGCAGTAGGTCAAATAGCTCTTTACGTTATCGAGGCAGTGCATATGTATGCCCGAGTCCATTGGTTCAATCGGAATCTGAAGCACAGGCCCAAGATTGTGCTTGTCTAAAAAGCTCGCAGGCAATTTCTTAGGAATGTGATATTTCACCAAGGTACACCCTCCGGCTCTAACAGTGTATTAGACGGCGCGTTTTGTGATTGAATGAACGCGCTGGCGTTTTGTTCCAGCAAATGCAGCCTGCCAGATTCTCCCAAGCCTATGTCCTTTAAGCTATTAATTCTCATTAGGCTGTATAGCCAAAATTCGCGCATCTGCTGCATTTCCAAGAATGGCCGCTCAGGGTCGATAGCACCTATGCTCGATCATTCCTATTGCGGCCAAGAGCAGACATTGAGGCGACACTGATATTACGCCGCGCCTTGCAGCAGATTTGAAAACCGAAAACAGCGATTTGCTAGGCATATTGCTCATTTTCGCCCTTTGAATCTAACTGCATGATCTCTTCAAAAAGAAAGAGCATTCCCAATAAAAGCTGATCGAACTCAGATGAGTAATCCCCTTCATTAATTTTTAATTTAAACATGGTCTTTTCGTACTCTGTACCCTTTCTATGTGCCACACCGGTTGATCTAACTGATTGAATACCTTTTAATAGGCTGAATAGGGCTGGCAAATACGGGGATTTTAGTTTTGAAAGAAGAGCTTCCATTAATGTTATTGATTTAATCGACTTATCGGTTACTCCGAGGTGGTTTCTAAGAGACTTTACATTTATTGAATCTATCGTCACCTTTGTAAGAGCAAGCACTTGCGCGTCAAATTCCGACTGCTCATTGGTTAGCATCGAGCGTATAGATGAATCGCCCCGGATATTCTAGACACCCGTTAGGCTCTTAAAGTAACGCCTTTCATACTCAACCGGT